>JAPLDU010000089.1 GCA_026391255.1 Bacteroidia bacterium
AGTAATTTGGGGCGAACCTGGCACAAATGGTCAGCACGCATTTTATCAATTAATACATCAAAGCTTTCCGGGGTACCAGTTTTGCATTTGTCTGCAGCGCTTTGCCATCATATTTAATATAAAAGGTCATGGGTGAGGCAAGGGCAGGGAATTCCCCTTTCAGCACATTATCCCCGGCATCATTGGCAAAGCCAAGGTAGCTGTACTTAGTATAATGCGTTATCTTGCGTTTCAGCGCTCCAATCATAGTCTGGTTCTTACTTCCCAAAAATGCATTGGTGTGTGTTTTATCTTTTGCGTTGGGGAAAACATACACCAGCGCCCCGTTCTGCTTCAGCGTTTCCACCTGTGCAAGCGTTTCATCCTGAAGAAAACCAGCATACCCGCCAAACACATCCTGCCCTGCAGCGAACTTATTGTCAAATCCGATAATCCATGAGGATTTGGCGGGTACTTCCTTCAGGTCAGCATCGTAAAGTATCTCCAACTTGTTGCCCTGTGCGTTCTGGGAGGCTTTCCATTGTTCGGCAAGATCGATGTATTCTTTCAGGTAGGGACTGTTCTTCGGTAGTATCATCACTGCATCTGTATCGCCAAAAATCTGGGAAAGGCTGTTGGGAACTTCGCCTTTATCAAGTTTCCGGAATACATTGAACTGTGGATCTACATCAAGACGTACAGGCCGCTTATCGAATGTGAGTGTGAATGTCTGCTCCCTTTTATTGAATGTAACATCCTGAATGTTTACATTATTATCATTTTCGGAATATACTGCTACAGGCACTTTCAGGTCGAACACATCTTCCTTTTGCGTCTGTTCCAGGACAAAAACAAGCTGAAATTTACCATCAACAGACTTTACAGTAACATTGGAAAGTTTTATTGCAGGAGCGCCGGTCCTCAGCAGCCACTGATCGAAAAAAGGTCTGAGTTTCTTTCCCGTCACAGCTTCAAAAGCGAGCCTTATATCATCATAACTGGCTTTGCGGAATTTGTTGTCGTTATAGAACCTTGTCCATGCCTTGATGAACAGTTCATCACCATATTCATGGCGGAGCATTTCAAAGATCATGAGCACTTTCCCATAGCCAATGGCTTCTTCGGCAGAGTTATTCCTCGACCTGAATTTTATCACCGGAAAATCATTGCCTGCATTCACAAAATCAGTGAATTTCTGTAAGGTTGTCCTGCGGTATTCGGCGCCTTGTCCCTGCTGCTCTTTCAAAAGATGGTCTGCCATATAAACGGTGATACCTTCGCACCAGTTACCTTTGTCATAATCCACATAAACACTGTTACCCCAGTAATTGTGCAGCAATTCATGCGGGTAGGATGAACCAAGGATAAAAGGGAAACGGATGACCTGCTCGCCCAGCAGCGTGAATGACGGCATGCCAAAACCTGTTTCCCAGAAATTCTCAACAAGAGTGAATTTTGAGTAAGGATAGGGCCCGATAAGCTTATTATAAAGAGTGAGATAATCAATGGTAGCGTTGATGTATTTAAAGGCCATGGTGCTGTCGGGTGTGCGCAGCTCGGCCTGCACCAGTATATTGCCATCGTATTTGTTGTATTCTGTCCACTTACCGGCGATGAGGTAAATTTGTTCCTGCGGTTCCGGAGATTCGTAACGTACAAGCTTTCTGTCATTCACAACTTCATTTATGGTTCTTTTGCCCTGTGAAATCACTCCCCAATCTTTGTCAATATCTGCAGTAACGGAGAATGTGAGCATGCAGCCCTCAAATGAAGGATACCAGAGAGTTGAACCTGCCAGGTAGATACCTTTATCGCAGATCAGTCCCGGGGTGTCGCTGAAACCGCGCGCATAATCGGCTGCTGCCGCTTTGATCTCTCCCTCCAGCTTGCCGCTGAATTGCAATGGAAGGTTCTGAGCATTTTGTTTCTTTGAAGAGAAGCTGATCATGTAGATTTTCTCCTTTACTTCTGAAGGTTCATGTGAAGCGGGGGACTTCATTTCCGTTAATTTAACTGACTGATTAAGTGACCTGACTGTCAGGTTCGCATTCAGCTTGAACTTCAGGGTGTCGTTGACATTTGCGGTCATGGATTCCGGAAAGCCAATGCTGTCAATGGCATCAATGGTTCTGGAATTAATGTCGATCTTAACGTTTATCCGGTGATGAACAGCCTGTGAATAAACGTTTGTATAAAAAGCAACTGCAAAAAACAATACCAAAGAAATGAATAAGGTTCTCATGAGGATCATGTATTTTTATCATGCAAAGATAGTTAAATATCAAAAGAGAACACGATCAAAGTAAAGACCCTGCCTGGAATTAACGGATTTGAACACATTGAAATTAATGAGTATACGAGGCAATAGGTCTTAGCATCTCCTTTCAGGCCGGAACCACTTTGATAACATGTGAATCAACTTTGATCTCTTTTTCAAGTTTTGAGGTCAATATTAAGGTTTGTCAGAATGGTTGATACGAATATGGAAAAACAGTCACAGTCAATCCCTTCCGATCTTTCCTGCCAGGAGCATGCCGGGCGGCGCAGTTGCTCCAGCCCCCTTTTATCGAGCCGGTAATATTTGTCTTAATCACAGATTAAACGGATAAAAGGATTACGCAGATTGGAGAAAAAATTTTAAATTTGTGAGATCGTTTATCAGTGAAATCCAATAATCCTGATAATCAGTGATTCAGACAATTAAAATTACGCTTATGGACAAACAAAATGAATTTATGTATAGCGAACTGACTCAAAAAATAATCGGTTGTGCTATGAAAGTACATGGTTTTTTAGGTAATGGCTTTCAGGAAGTCATTTACCAACGGGCATTAGCCCTGGAATTCAGGAGTGCAGGACTCCAATTTCAAAGGGAAATTGAACAACAGATTTATTACCGTGATTATGATGAACCTATTGGAACAAGAAGGGCTGACTTTGTTGTTGAAGAAAAGGTGATAGTTGAATTAAAAGCTATAGTTCAGTTAGATGAGGTGCACAAAGCCCAAATAATAAATTATCTGAAGGCATATCGCATTGAGGTTGGCTTACTGATTAACTTCGGTGAAAAAAGTCTCAATTTCAAGCGATTCATATTAACTGTCTGAATCACAGATTAAACGGATTTCGTTGTCTGAATCGCAGATAACACAGATTAAAGGATTACGCAGATAATAAGAAAAAACCTCAAATTCAGCATTTTATTTATCAGTGAAATCCATTAATCCTTATAATCAGTGATTCAGACAGGAGTTGATGCTGCCAAGGATCATCCCTGAAGTAAAAGCCTTTGTCAGCCCCCCGAAAATCCCGGAGCCGGTGGAGATGATCGTCTGGCTACTGAGCGAAGCCGAAGTATGGTTCTGTTGCATTGTCACTGACATTAAAATCAGTGGCAAATATCTGGTGGCCTTTTTCGGCGGAATCTATAAACCGGGGTGGAGTGTGGTAAACGGGGGTAAAATGGGGTATTGAAAATAATGTCTTTTCAAAAAAGTTTTTATTTCAAAATATTTTTATTTTTACCATGTGAAATATTAAAAGACATTACTGTTCTATCTATCATAGTAAAGGTTCATGTCTTTCAGTAATAATAGCCTATTTGAACCTTGAGGCTAAGTAAACTGATGCCATATGAAAAAAATATTATTTTTTCTGTTTTTTGCTTTGACATTTATTGTTAGCTTTTCACAAAGCACCAATCAGGTTATTAATCTTCCACAGGGTTGGAGTATATTTTCAACATACATTCAACCAGCTCAACCAGCAATTAGTAGTGTAATGTTACCGGTTGCTTCCGAAATAAGCATAGTAAAAGATGGAGGAGGACATGTTTATTGGCCTCAGTATGGATTAAATACAATTGGAATTATCGAGACTGGTAGGGGGTATAAAACAAAGATGGTTTCAACTCAGAATCTGACCATTTCAGGAACTCAGGTGAATCCTGAGAATTTTCCTATTATTGTACCAATTGGATGGAGTATGATCGGTTACTTACGATCAATTCCAACCAAAATTGATAGTGCATTTTCCAGCATTATAGATAATCTCATTATGGTAAAGGATGATCTTGGAAATGTATATTGGCCCATACAAGGATTAAATCAAATAGGATTTTTAGTTTCTAGCAAAGGGTATGATATTAAATTACTTAATACTGATACTTTACTATATAACGCAAACTCCTTCAATTGTGGAACAGATGCCCTTTCTGATTATGATGGTAATTTGTATAATACAGTTCAAATAGGAAATCAATGCTGGATGAAGGAAAACCTAGCTACCATCCATTATGCAGATGGAACCACTCTTGTCGATGGAACAAATGTTGGTGACATTACTTCCGATTATTCTAACAAATACTGGTTTGTATATAACAATATTATGTCGTATAAAGTAACATACGGGTTACTTTATACTTGGGCATCAATAATGAACGGAGCAACTAGTAGTAACACCACCCCAAGTGGAGTTCAGGGCATATGTCCCACTGGTTGGCATGTCCCCTCGCAAACTGAATGGATAAACCTAATTAATTATTATGGTGGAGGTTATGCAGGTGGTGGTAAACTAAAAGAGACAGGCATTTCTCACTGGAATAATCCCAATGAAGGTGCTACCAACGAAAGCAATTTTACTGCCCTTCCTGGTGGATACCGTGCCAATGATGGAACATTCAACGATATTGGAATGGTAGGTGCCTGGTTTACAGCGAAAGAGTACTCTGAAACCAATGCCTGGTTCTTTTATTTATCATATGCTAGTGAAGGTATTAGTGATGCGAGTATCGACTATAAATCAATCGGTTACTCTATCAGGTGTTTGATGGATTATACTTCTCAGGTAACCCTACCAACAGTAACTACTAGTTCTATAATTAATATTACCCAGACAACTGCAATTGGCGGAGGTTGGACTAATTCAGATGGCGGTGCAACAATTATTGCTAGGGGCGTTTGTTGGAACATAAGCGGCAACCCTACCTTAGTAGATTCTCACACTACAGATGGGTCAGACATTGGATTCTTTACTAGTAGTTTAATTGGATTAAGTGCATATACTTCCTATTTTGTTCGTGCATATACCACCAACTCAGTAGGAACATTCTATGGAAATGAAATAACATTTACTACTTCTGCTTGGGCAATTCCATGTCCTGATGGCTCGACCATAATTGATTACGACGGAAATACATACAATACAGTTCAAATAGGAACTCAATGTTGGATGAAAGAAAACCTTAAGACAAAGCATTATGCTGATGGAACGTCATTAGTTGATGGTACAAATGTTGGTAATATATCAAATGATTATTCAACTAAATATTGGTTTGTTTATAATTACCCATCTTCTAATTTTGAAGTATATGGTTTATTATACACTTGGGCTGCAGTAATGAATGGAGTAACGAGTAGCAATGGAAATCCAAGTGGTGTTCAAGGTATATGCCCAAGTGGTTGGCATGTACCAGGAGATGATGAATGGAAACAATTAGAAATATTTATAGGCATGAGTGAAGTTCAAGCAAATTCATTAGGTTGGCGTGGATCAAATCAAGGAGAAATTCTTAAAGAAACTGGTGATTCGCACTGGCAGCATTCCAGTAATAATGAAGCAACAAATATTAGTGGATTTACGGCACTTCCAGGTGGTGGACGAAATAGCTCAGGTAATAATTTTGTAACTTTAGAGCAATATGGTTATTGGTGGTCTACTACTGATCAAAATGAAGCAAATGCAAACGCTCGTATATTGTATTTTGATAGCGGTCAAGTATATAGGGATAATTACTTGAAATCAACAGGATATTCAGTACGTTGTTTGAAAAATAATTAGTAATTTATAATTCACCATTATACCCCACCAATATTTTAACATGCATTGGTGTAAGGGTTTTCTATATATTCTTCCAACCATTTATTTTCAAAAGGTTAATAGGAGTGGGATTCCAATGAATCTGCTAGCTAAAATCTTGTATGAAGATTACAAAAGGCATTTTTATTTTTAAACTTCTAAAATACTTCAAAAATAATTTTGTCAAGCTTCGTAATTCAGGTAATTCAGTATATTTTCAATTTTTAGAAGTCCTTCAAAAATAATCAGGTGGATCAAAAAAATCGACTAAAATTCTTACTTGTTTTGGTGTAAGTGAGCGTTTGCCTTTTTCCCAGCCATATTCTTTTAGCATGGATATAAGTTTAGGGGATCCATGAATCCACTGGCTGAAAATCCGGGAGGCTGATTTCTTGGTGCATTTCGGAAAATACAAGCAAGCCAGTTCTCCGAATCCATAAGTTCTGATTTGAAATTCTTGTTCTTTCATTGTTCTTGTTTTTAAATGGTTAATTGAGTATTGGGTTGAGGGTTTTCTTCACAGCAAATTTTTCATGAAGTTTTTTCATATCCTGGCTTACTTTCTTATCGAGCAGCTTGGCATAAACCTGTGTCATTTTGAGTGAACTGTGTCCCAGCATTTTGGAAACACTCTCAATAGGTATGTCATTGTTCAGGGTCACAGTTGTAGCAAAAGTATGCCTGGCCATGTGGGTACTCATGTGCTTGGTAATACCGCAGACATCGGCAATCTCTTTCAGGTAGCTGTTCAGTTTCTGGTTTGAGTACACTGGTAATAATACATGGTGTCTTATGCAATGAGGATGATCCCTGTATTTTTCAATAATTTCAGCAGCCAATGGCAGCAAAGGAATATGACTTGGATTATCCGTCTTCTTGCGTTTTGTGATGATCCACAGACCTCCATCAGTCCCGGTCACCAGATTTTCAGGGTTCAAAAGTTTCAGGTCAGAGTAAGCCAGCCCGGTAAAACAGCCGAAAAGGAAAATGTCCTTCACATGCTCTAACCGTTCTATCTCAAATTCCTTATTGATAATTGCCGACATCTCCCCTTCTGTCAGGAAATCCTTATCAACCCGTTTTAATGGCAGCTTGATCTTTGCAAACGGGTCTTGGATAATCCAGCCATTTGCCATTGCTATCCTCACGATCTTTTTAAAATTCTTGATGTACTTCATTGCGGTATTATGCCCACAATTCCGGTCAATTTTCAGGTACATCTCAAACCCGGTGATGAATTGGTGATCAATTTCCGTGATCAGCATATCCTCTTTCCGGTATTTTTTCCACATAAAGTCATGGACGTGCATCATGCTGGTTTCATACCTCTGGTAGGTAGCTGGTGCGAAGTCTTTCCCGATAAGCAGCTTCACATTATCGTTGTGTTCCTTGAAGATTGAAAAGACACTCTTTTCAACACCCTGTCCAAGAAAGGATTTCTTAATGTTGGTTGCTGTTATTTCCCTTCCGGCGTTCTGAAGCTTTGCCAGGTGGTCATGCAACTTGTACCTGATTGATTCAAGATAACTATTAATTTCCTTTGCTTCCCGGCTTTTTCAACGCTCCATAGCTCCGGTTTGATTGACCTGAGTACCGATAACTCATCATTGTGCTTGTCAACCCTGATTCTGGCATAAATGGGAGCTTCGCCGTTTTTGAGCAGTTTGTTCCTCTTAATGAAGAAGATGAAAGTCGTTCTGTTCCTGTCTGTCATTTTACATAAATTTTAAAGGTTTAAAACTATGTAATGCAGACCAGAATATAAAGTGCAAACCGGTGCAAATCAGTGCAAAAGAACCGAATGTGTGGGACTAAGCCATTTTCGTTTTTAGTCCCACACAAATTCCCACACGGAATATGATTTTTTAGCACTTTTCTGCACTTTCCCAAAAACGAAAAAAGCCCTGCAATGATTCTTTTGCAGGGCTTTGCACTGTTTTGCACTTTTCAACCAGCGGAGAAAGAGGGATTCGAACCCCCGGTCCAGTTACCCGGACAACGGTTTTCGAGACCGCCCCGTTCGACCACTCCGGCATTTCTCCTGTTATTCTTTAACCAATATTAATATCCTGATTAATATTCAATCATATCAACTATTTTTATGTTGTATGATTGAACCGCAGCAAAAGTAACAGTTTTATTGATTATCTGCCTTACTCACGAATAAACAATATCAAAATTTCAGATACTTAATACATACACCAGATTTGAATTTGTCATTTTTGGTGATTCAAATTTATTTGTGATTTGTATATTGAAATTTGTGATTTCTTCTTTGGTTCTGGATCGTTCAGGTTTGGTCATTCAGACTATGGACTCTCAGCTATTTATATCTAATTTACATAGCATGCCGACTATTTTACCAAATAAGTATTAACTTTGCCGCTGAATTAATAACCCAGTTATCATGGAAACACATAACCTGTTTATTATTGCCGGTGAGATAGGTTTTACCGAATATTTGCTGATAGGTATCGCAATTCTGATCCTCTTCGGAGGCAGAAAAATTCCCGAGCTGATGAAAGGCCTTGGCCAGGGGATCAAGGAATTCAAAAATGCCTCGCGTACTGACAATGACACGGTAAATTCCAAAGAACCCTCAAAGGATGTCGAAAACAATCCTAAATAATTAAACTTTGATGGTTCAGCCTGTTTTATTATACAGGCCAGTCTCCTTCAGAAATAATATTAAAGTGTCCAACATATTTCAAATATTAAAACAATATGCCTCCCCTGTTGATATAGAAGAAGTGACCGGGAAAGTCGGAGAGATTCTTGCTGTAAGTGCTGATAATTATTCTTATGAGAACCTGAAGCTGATATATAGTGTAATTGATCTGACTTCATTAAATTCCACGGATAACGAAAGCAAGATAAAGGCTATATGCACTAAGATCAATGAGTTTGCCAATCATTATCCCGATTTACCGAATGTTGCAGGAATATGTGTTTTCCCATCTCTGGCAGGTTGTGCTAAATATTATCTGAAAGTCCCTTCGGTGAGGGTAGTTTCAGTAGCCGGCGGGTTTCCCTTTTCACAGACATTTTTCGAGATTCGGGAGCAGGAAGCCCGGTTAGCCGTTAAAGCAGGAGCTTCAGAAATTGATATGTTACTGAATGTGGGTAAATTCCTGGAAGGTAACGCCAATGCGGTTTTTGGTGAGATTCAGAAGTTAAAGACCTCTATAGGCAAAATCAGGTTAAAGGTGATACTTGAAACAGGCGCCTTAAAAACATTGGATAATATAAAAGCAGCATCCATTATAGCCATGGAGGCAGGAGCTGATTTTATCAAGACTTCAACCGGTAAGCTCGAAACATCGGCAACGCCCGAAGCCGTCTATGTAATTGCCAAAGCCATTAAAGAGTTTTATCTCAGGACGGGGGTAAAAGTGGGTATTAAACCATCAGGCGGTATATCAACCTGTGAGGATGCCCTGATATATTTTACCATTATAAAAAAAGTACTTGGAGATAGCTGGCTGAATCCTAAACTCTTCCGTATTGGAGCAAGCAGGCTGACCAACAATGTTCTTCTGGAACTGGAGAAATTGCGACCTGAAACTTCGACCATCTGAACATTTGAAAATAAAATTCCAAAAAACAAATCACAAAAAACAAATAATAAACAATATTAAAATTTCAAATACAAATCAAACTACTTTGAATTTGTCAATTTGTTGATTGATATTTATTTGTTATTTGTATTTTGAGATTTGTGATTTCTTATTTTGAATTTGTCAATTTGTTGATTGAAATTTATTTGTTATTTGTATTTTGAGATTTGTGATTTCTTATTTTGAATTTGTCATTTTGTTGATTGAAATTTATTTGTTATTTGTATTTTGAGATTTGTGATTTCTTATTTTGAATTTGTCATTTTGTTGATTGAAATTTATTTGTTATTTGTATTTTGAGATTTGTGATTTCTTGTTTGGTACTGGCTCGTATAGATCAGGTTAAAGTAAAAGTAGCAATAATCTAGGTATTACTTATTATCTGCCTCAAAGCTAAGTATATACTGCGCCATGGCTTTCTGGCTCATTCCCATGCTTGAGAAGCCACCATCGTGAAAAAGGTTTTGCATAGTCACCTTGCGGGTAAGATCTGAGAAAAGTGTAATGCAGTAATCAGCACATTCGTCAGCAGAAGCATTTCCAAGCGGGGACATACGTTCGGTAAAGTCAAGCAGCCCGTCGATTCCTTTAACACCGCTTCCGGCAGTAGTCAGAGTGGGCGATTGTGAAACGGTATTGATCCTGACTTTTTTATCCCTGCCATAAATGTACCCGAAGGTACGTGCGATGGATTCGAGCATTGCTTTTGCCTCTGCCATATCGTTGTATTCAAACAATGTACGTTGTGCTGCCACATAAGATAAAGCAACCACCGAGCCCCAGTCATTGATGGCATCCAGTTTACGGGCAACCTGCAGTACTTTGTGAAAGGAAATAGCAGAAATATCAAGTGTTTTGTGAAGATATTCATAATTCAGGTCATCATATGCCCTGCCTTTTCTCACATTCAGAGACATTGCAATGGAATGGAGAATAAAATCCACTTTGCCACCCAGAAATTCCATTGATTTGGTAAACAAATTCTCAATCTGGTGAATATCGGTAGCATCTGCGGGGATTACCAATGACCGGCAGGTTCCGGCCAATTGGTTGATCTCACCAAATCGCAGGGCAACCGGCGTATTGGTAAGGGTAAAGGTTGCTCCTTCTTCAAAAGCACGTTCAGCGATTTTCCAGGCAATGGATTTATCATTTAAAGCCCCGAAAATAATCCCTTTCTTTCCTTTCAATAAGTTATATGGCATGATATTCCTGTATCAGAGTTCGTAAAGTTCATAAAGTTTATAAAGTTATACCTAATACTTATTGCCTAATGCCTAATGCCTAATGCCTAATGCCTAATGCCTGGTGCCTGGTGCCTTTTACAAGTGAATGACTTCTCCGTAGGCAGCGGCGGCAGCTTCCATAATAGCCTCAGACATGGTAGGATGAGGATGCATTGATTTGATCAGTTCGTGGCCTGTGGTTTCCAGCTTCCTGGCAACCACTAATTCCGCAATCAACTCGGTGACATTAAAACCAATCATGTGAGCGCCTAAAAGTTCACCGTATTTTGCATCAAAAATAAGTTTGACAAATCCTTCCCTGGCCCCGGCAGCGCTGGCTTTTCCTGAAGCTGAGAAAGGAAATTTTCCGACCTTTATTTCATATCCGGCATCAATAGCTGCCTTTTCGGACATTCCCACCGAAGCAACCTCAGGATTGGTATAGATGCATGCAGGAATATTCCCGTAGTCCAATGGGTCGGGGTTCAGACCTGCGATTTTTTCAACACAGATAATGCCTTCGGCCGAGGCGACGTGTGCCAGTGAAGGCCCCTTCACGATATCGCCAATAGCATAAATACCTTTCACATTGGTACAGTAAAAATCATCCACCTTTACTTTGCCATTTTCAAGTTCTATCCCCAGTTCTTCAATTCCGATGTTGTCCAGATTAGGGGTAATTCCAACCGATGATAGCACTATCTCAGCCTCATGTTCTACCAACCCTTTCGGGGTTTTCACCGAAACTTTGCATTTGTCGCCTGAAGTATCCACTGATTCAACCGTAGAATTGGTGAGGATATTTATACCTGCTTTTTTGAAGGACCTGGCCAATTGTTTTGAAACTTCCTCATCTTCAAGAGGGATTATTTCAGGTAGCAGTTCGACCAGGGTGACCTTTGTGCCCATGGTTGAATAGAACCAGGCAAACTCGCTTCCTATGGCGCCTGAACCCACCACCATCATTGATTCGGGTAACCTGGGCAATACCAGCGCTTCACGGTAACCTATGATCTTTTTACCGTCTATTTTCAGGTTGGGCAACTCGCGTGTGCGGGAACCGGTAGCAAGGATGATGTGTTTAGCGGTAAATGTTGATTTATTATTCTGATTGTCTGTCAATTCAACCGTTTGATTATCAATTAATTTTCCGGAGCCCTGCAAATGATCGATATTGTTTTTTTTGAACAGGAACTGAATACCACTGCTCATACCTGCGGCTACCTTACGACTTCTTTCCACCACTTTGGCAAACTCGGGCGTTGCTTCACCGGATAACGAAATACCATAATCCCCGGCATGTTTCATATATTCAAAAACCTGTGCACTTTTTAACAGGGATTTGGTCGGAATACAACCCCAGTTCAGACATATTCCACCCAGCTCGGCTCTTTCAATTACACCGGTCTTCAGACCGAGTTGTGAAGCCCTGATAGCTGCCACGTAACCACCCGGACCACTTCCAATCACTATGAGATCGTATGACATAAAACTAATATTTTAGTAATTTAAAAACAATCGAACAATGAGTAAACTCTGAAGAGTAGAAATTTTGGACTAAAGTCCTGTAACAATTTGATTATCAATTACCACTACCTTAAGATAGTGGCAAGTCAAAACGCTGAAATATACGGCTTTAGCCAAATTCATTATAGAAATATATACATTTCGGAGTGGACTCAACATTTGAACAATTAAAGATCATTTTACTAATATAATAGCTGCTACAGTTTTCTTTATCATGAAATTGATTTTTTTTTAACTAAACGATAAACATCAAAATCAATAAATGGTTGTAAAAAAATTAGAATTCATTTAATCAATCACAATTCAGCCCTTATCATTCGATTGTTCTGCATTCGTATGTTCGTCCGCCGGAGGCGGACTTCGTAGGTTCATTGTGGATTCATTAAAATACAAAGGCCGAAAATTGGTTCTGAATGCCAATTTCCGACCTCTCTGTTCCTTGAATCCGGTTATTCAAAAAAGAAATTACCCCATTTGTATTTCTGAGGTAATGGGAAAGGCATATTTCCTTTTTCACCGTAAATAATATAGCTGCTTCCTGTATTGAAAAAGAACTTAGGGCACATGGAAGTTTTTTCTTCGTCCGGGCCAAAAAGCAGGGCCTTGTCGGTATTTCCATCAGGGAAAAGGGTTACCACCATGGCAGCTCCTTCAGGATTGGAAGCCACATTATTTTTAATCTGCTTGGTCTTTTCAGGCGCTGTGTTCTTCAGGTTCTTAGGAGCATCATTGAACATGATCTTCACCTTATTGGCATAATTGGCTGTCACGAAAGAGGAGTAATAGCCCTCATCGTTAGTGCTGAACTGGCATTTCGGGATTCGGGTGATCCATTCCATTTTATTATCACTGCTCACGCTGGCTGCAATGATATCGTTGTAATTATAATAATGAATCACTGTTTCTGCTTTTGTCTTTGGGTCAACCATTGTCCTGTTTGTTCCGAAGGTTTGTTCCGTCAGGAAGACACATGAGCCATCGTCGAGAAACTCGATCTTTCCAAGGTCATAGTTAAATATCTCTTCGTTGTTAGTACCGTTCCGTTCGAGTCTAAACTGGGCAATAAACTTCCTGTCTTTTGAGAAATCCTTTGTAGTGGTGGTTATCACTTTTTCGATACGTGGATCTATTTTACGGCAGAACATCCCGCTGAATTCATCGGTTGATTTTTTTGTATAAAAACCAAAAATGACGATGTTTTCATCTTTATCCAGTGCAAAAGTCATATCGGCTGCTTTGAATTTTTCCACCTCCACGGTATATGGCTGAAATATTTCTTTTTTAGCATTATAAACATATAATGACCAGTCGTATTTCATCCTGGCAGTTTTAGGACCGGCGGCACGTGTATTACCGGAAGCGGGTTTCTTGGAAGTTTTTTTCTTGGATGCAGGCTCCACTTTTAAAGCCAGGTAAACATTACCACTGCCACCAACTTCATACTGCTCAATGTCAAAGCTTTTACCCACCAGTGGCAATGTCAGGTCTTTACTGAATGATAAGTTAAGGTCGGAATCCAGTACCCTGAAATAAAATGGTTCATTTCCATATACATTGAACATCATGTTGTATTCGATAACAATCTTTGATTTATCGCTGGTAAGAGAAAAGTTAAACACATTGGCATCACCTGCAGTATAGGCAATATCACCTATCATTTTAGGAGTTCCGGTGGTAGCTCCTGATTCGTCAATCTGCTGGGCATATAATGTCTTCCTGTTTTTCCCATTGTCAATGACCGTGGAGAAAAGGATCAGCTTACCATTCAGGTAAAAAATATCTTCAAAAACAGCGTCTTTGGTATATATCTTTGGTGGCTTAATTTCAACGGACGATTCCATCTGCATGGTACCGGATGAAAATTTATCAAGCCAAACCTGGCTTGCATGAATATCTTTTGTCTTCTCAGCACGATAAGCAAAAAAGAAATTTTTGTCAAAACCGGCCACCTTCACAAACTGTGTTTTTTTGGGAAGATCGATATAGGGGCCCCATTCCATTTCCACACTCTGTGCAACCAATCGGGAGGTAAGCAATAATGCAAACAACCCTGCTATAAATTTCAAATTTCTCATATTTCAGAAATTAAAATATCAAAAAATAGTTAGCCTGCTAAAGTATTAAATTACAATTGAAATTTAATGATCATTATTAAAAAATAATTATCCGTCAAAGGGTCAGGTGTTTAGACTGTATAATATAGTCATAAGTCATAAGTAATAAGTCGTAAGTTATAAGTGATTAATAATCAGTTAACAGTTTAATTTATGATTCGTAACTCGTAATTCGTAACTTGTAATTCATTCAGCCAATATTCCTGAAAAACTATTTGTCTAAAATTTCCCTGGCAGTAATCAGCGTTTTGTCAATTTCACCGAGGATAGGATAAAAGCCTTTATCATCAAATATGTTCCTTGAAATCAATGCTTTTAACTGAACAAACATGAGTTTTCCGGAAGCTGCAATTTCGTTTGGTGATGGTTTTACGCCCTTGCCGGCGCAGAATGAGAGGAAACGGGTCCGGATATCCTGTTTGTCAAGCCAGGATTCGAGTTCCCTGTAATCTTTGAAACCGGATAACTTGCTGCGGTTCTCGTCTGTGTACCGGAATGCAAACTGGTAGATAAATCCTTTATTTGATATTTTGCTCATAAACCCATTCATACCCGTTGTGTCAGCAGGTACAAATATATCGGGCATGATACCGCCTCCGCCATATACGACTTTCCCGCCCGGGGTAATAAACTTTAACGAATCGGGGAAACGGATGCTGTCTTTTTGTTCCAGTTCGCCATGCAGGAATCGTTTGTTGAGGTCGGAGAAATAATCTTCCTGGCCGTGGTTGTATGGTTTTTGTATGCACCGGCCGGTAGGGGTATAATAGCGGGCAACAGTCAACCGGAGGGCCGAGCCGTCAGGAAATTCATTCTGTTCCTGCACTAATCCTTTACCATAGGAACGGCGGCCAATGATGGTTCCCCTGTCGTTATCCTGTATGGCGCCGGCGAGTATCTCACTGGCAGAGGCCGACCATTCGTCAATCAGTATCACCAGTTTGTCTTTCAGACATACGCCTCCGGGTTTTGAATTAATCACGGTTTTAGGTCTTGCTTTACCGGCAGTATATACGATCACCCTGCCGGCATCCAGGAATTCATCGGCTATCTGTGTGGCGACTTCCATGTATCCTCCGCCATTTCCCCGAAGATCAAGCATCAGTTTTGTCATTCCCTGTTTATGAAGGGTCTTTACTGCTTCAGTAAATTCATTGTGTGTTGTCCTTGAGAATTTACTGATCTTGATGTAGCCGGCATAACCGGAAAGCATATATGCCACATCCACCGAAACCAGAGGTATTTTGTCCCTTGTGATGGTGATATCCACCAATTCATGAATATCAGAACGTTTCACCGAGATTTTCACTTTGATACCGCGCGGGCCTTTTAGTTTTTTCATCACAGCATCCGAGCTGATCTTTTTACCGGCTATCAGGCTGTCGTTCACCTTCACAATCCTGTCGCCGGCCCTTACGCCTGCCTTTTCGGCCGGCCCTCCGGCAACAGTGTTGATCACAACCACTGTATCACCCTGAACATTGAACTGCACGCCTATACCTTCAAAATTACCTTCGAGCGATTCTTCGGAAGCCTTGAATTCATTGGCAGGAATATATACCGAATGAGGATCAAGATGTTTCAGCATATAAGGAATAACTGATTCGATCAAGGTATCCGGTGAAAGGGAATCAACATACTCATTCTCGATATATTGAAGGATTGCATCAATCTTGTTAGTATGTTCCCTGCTGCCGAAATTCCCATGATAATTGCCAAAATTCAGCCTGTTGCCTATGATTATTCCGGCAGCCAGCATCACTGCCAGCAAGAGTGGTATTATTACCTTTATATTCCTGTTCCCTATGGTCATTTGAAACTGTTTTGAATTTTCATTATTCCTGTTATATAATTCATATTCAACTTCTTTTGCATGCCCAGAAGCAAAAGGGCACCACGAACGAGACGTTTCGACAAGCTCAACGCCCACTTCTTTTGGTTACCGGCCATTGAGCCTGTCGAAATGGCATGTTGTATTCCGCACCGTTCGTGGACGGCTGACGCACAGGGCTTTCATGGTCATATTTATGTAAAAATAATTTAGAAAAGGTCATTTTTTCAAATAATATTCATAATAAATGGAGGCGAAGCATAAAATAAATAATTCCTTATCAACGAATTGCTGTTTGAGTGAAGTCGAGGTACGAGACGGAACGAGTTCAATTCGTTAAGTCTTTTTTGCTTACTTTTTGTGACGACAAAAAGTAAGAAGAAAAAAATACAAAAAATCATCTGGTAAATATTCAAAACAGTTTCTAAATTTTTATTTATCATCGCAGACACTGATTACGGGAACATGGTCTCATGCCAGAACCAGCCTGTGCGTCAGTTCCATACTTTCACCATCCTGTTCCGGCCATTGATATCTGTGCGAAGAACGGCAAAATTAAAATAATTATCCTTCATCAGTTTTACAACTTCCCCTGCAAGATATTCATTCACCTCAAAAAACACCCTGCCGTTAACTGCGAGCGATTTAACCGCAAAATCAGCAATGTGCCGGTAAAACAGCAAAGCATCATCATCAGGAACAAACAGGGTGCTGTGTGGTTCAAAAGCGAGTACATTTTTCTTCATCAGTTTCTTTTCGGAAAGCCTGATGTATGGAGGATTGCTCACAATTATATCCCAACCTGTTTCAGGTAAATTTCCAGTACCTGTTAAAATATCATAGCGGGAAAAAGTTACTTCGGCTTTGTTCTTTAATGCGTTTCGCGCGGCCATTGCGATTGCATTTTCAGAAATATCACAGGCCGTCACACGGGCACTTGAAAGATTTACTGCCAGTGCAATGGCAATATTTCCGGAACCTGTCCCGATATCAAGAATTCTGAGCTTTTCATTGCCGGTTTCGCTGATGATCCACTGAACCAATTCAGCAGTTTCCTGGCGGGGTATCAGCACATCCGGCGAAACATCAATGCTGCAGCCATAAAACTCAGTGTTCCCGGTGATGTACTGAACAGGCATGTTTGTTTTCAGCAGTTTCAGATATTCCATTAGTACTCCGCTGATTTCTCCGGATAAAATTTCTTTCCTTTGGGAAAATATTTGCAGTCTGGAATACTGAAGCAGGTGAGCGAACACAATTTCAATAATGCTGTCTATCTCCCGTTGTTCGTATATCTCCTTCAGTTCAGTGCGGTAAGAAGTCAGTATGAAGTCGATGGATAAAGAGACATTAGGCATTAAATTAATTTGAAAATTTGAAAATGTGCAAATTTGAAAATTAAATCCGTTTCACGGGGATAAGATTAGCGACAAAATGTAGGTAAGTTTGCTCTTTTTAGTTCCAGGGCAACAGGTTTTATAAAAGTGATGAATTATGAGTTTTGAATTATGAGTTTTGATAATTTTGATTTCTTGCTATGAACCTTAAACTTTGAACATTGAACTCCGAACTCTGAACTTACGACTAATGACTAACGACTAACGACTAACGACTAAGGATAACGACTAACGACTAACGACTAACGACTAACGATAACGACTTAACAACTGATATTATTTTTATGCATGACTTTTTCATGTGGCGATGCCTTGATCTGGCGGGTAACGGACTTGGCAGCGCTGCTCCAAATCCGCTGGTGGGTGCGGTGATTGTTCACCAGGGAAAGATCATCGGCGAGGGGTTTCACCTGAAAGCCGGTGATCCGCATGCTGAAGTGATGGCGATGAATTCAGTAAAAGATAAATCAAACCTGAAAGAATCGACGCTTTATGTCAGTCTTGAACCTTGTTCTCACCAGGGCAGAACTCCACCCTGCACCGGGCTTATCACTTCTCTGAACATTCCTGAAGTAGTGATCGGTACGGCCGATACTTCTGCAAAAGTGAACGGAAAGGGAATAGCCATTCTCAATTCAGCAGGCTGCAATGTGATTACCGGCGTTCTGGAAAAGGAATGCCGTTTCCTGAACCGGCGCTTCTTCACATTTCATGAGAAAAAAAGGCCATATGTGATCCTGAAGTGGGCGCAGACAAAGGATAAATTTATTGATTCGTGCAGGGATGCCAATCAACCTCCTGCCTGGATCACAAACAGGCTGGCAAAAATGATGGTTCATAAATGGCGGAGCGAAGAAGCGGGCATCATGGCAGGATTTAACACACTAGTAAGAGATAATCCGCAATTGACAGTCAGAGATTGGGCCGGGAAAAACCCGCTGAGACTCGCCTATGACAGGGACAGACAACTGCCGGCGGGTCTTCATATTTTTAATGACCAGGCCCCAAGCCTGATATTTACCAATGAAAAAACAGGACAGCCGGATTCACGGTATATTGAATTACCGGATGATCGCTTTTACCTGGAAGCCATATTTGATGAGCTGTACAAGAGAGAAATACTTTCATTATTTGTTGAAGGAGGCCGTCAGCTTCATAACGATTTTCTCAGTTCCGGTTTGTGGGATGAAGCCAGAGTATTTACCGGAAATATGAGCTTTCACAATGGGATACCGGCTCCTGTCATTGGTTTTTCACCTGTTTCGGAAGAAATGGTGGATGACAGCAAGTTGGAAATATATCTGAATAAATAAGCATTCTTTGATTTTGCAGCCTAAATTTCTTAAACATAATTTGAAATTTTTCAATCAATTACAATAACCCCGGTACTGTGTTATTTCATCCGATATTTTGTCCCAGACAGGACGAGGATTTCTCATTATCTTGTTATGACAAATTTCCCGGTTTGATATACTTTTCTTCCCGTTTTTAAAGCATATAAATAAGTACCGGAGGACATAGATTTTTGTTTGGCGTCAAGTTGATATTTCTTTCCATTGATAGTTGTTTCATCAACTATTTGAAATGAAGAATTGTAAATTGTCAATTTGAATATTTCCTAATTATTCGGTTGGTTAATGATAAAGTTAATCATCCTGTTTGCCGGATCAGGAAATACCTGAACATAATTATGCGGAACTGATATCTCATTTGTATCGGTTGGCAGAGTTCCACAAAGTGAATATACATACTCACTATCGGCACTATTTATCATATGCTTTCTATTAAACTGCAATAAAAGCTTAGCGCCACCTGGAGTATTTACAATTGGGTTTTGATAGATTGAACCATTAAAATTCGCAATCGTCCCTGTAACACTATCCTTTTCAAACAATAGAGTACCATCAGTCCTGTAAATATAAAAGTTTCCAGCCCAGAAGCCATTCATAAGTACATATTCAATATTAGTGCTGTCACAATCAAAAAGTGTTTTGGTAATATAACTTACCCCATAATAGGAAGGTGGTCGCCAAAGAGGGATTGGCGGAACAACATGTAATAAGTAAGGAGTATGATCGAGGTTATAAAGACTAAATCCTGAACTGTCAATTAACTCAAATTTATAATCATTGTTCCCAAGATTAATAACAAAAAAATCTTTATGATAAATGTAGTATGAATGTTCGAGAGTTACCTGCCCGAAAGTATCACTAAATTCTGCAATAAATATTTCTATTATTGCAAGCATTAATAATTTAATTTTAGGTATCATTTTTTAGTCATTTTATTTAGACACTTAGGAAACAAAACTTACCAACATGTTGTCAGTAAATTGTTGTCCTCTGATTCGTAAATCGTCATTCGTAATTCGTAAATTCTCCCCTTTGGGCTTTTTTCTCAAAATGAAAAATTCAGATCCTAAATTCCGAAAATCACAATTTACGATCAAATGTAAGCATTTTTGATATTTGAATTTGAATTTTTATCTTTCGGAGAAATATAAATTAATCTGACATGAAAATGCAAAGCAAATATTTGATTTACCTCTTCATTGTTTTGGGATTCATATTATTGTTTACAAATAGTTGTAAGAAAGTTGATAATGAAAATTCATCTTATATCGTCAATGACATCGACGGCAATGTTTATCATACTGTTAATGTTGGTACACAGGTATGGATGGTTGAAAATCTGAAAGTGACAAAATATAACAATGGCACAGCTATACCATTGGTTACTGATAATACTGCATGGAGCAATCTAACAACACCAGGGTACTGTTGGTATAACGATAGTGCACAAACATATAAGAATACGTATGGCGCCTTGTATAATTGGTACGCAGAAAATAATGGTATACTTTGCCCTACCGGATGGCATGTACCAACCAATTTTGAATGGACCCAATTAACTAATTTTCTTGGTGGTGATAGTATTGCCGGAGGGAAGCTGAAAGAAGCCGGAACCTCACATTGGATTCACCAGAGTAGCGTAGCTAACAATTTCAGTGGTTTTACGGCTTTGCCCGGTGGCTTCCGTGATACCCATGGTATCTTTTACGATTTCAGCATCTTCGGCTACTGGTGGTCGACTACCGGATACGATGCTTCACGTGCATGGTACCGCAGTCTTGCTTATAACAGCGCAAAGGTTAACCGGAACTACAGTGTCGAGTCGGTCGGATTCTCGGTTCGCTGTATCAGGGATTATTGATAAAGGATGACTCTTTAGAAAAAGGACTAATTTATTTTTTTAATGAAAGCCCTTTGGTCAGTACACTGATGGGCGTTTGCATTTTATGATTTGATTCCTTTTCCAATTAATAATCATATTTTAGTTCTTTAATCCTGCAATAACATACAATAATCCTGTTTCTTCCAGCCAAATCATTTCTTTGTTTTTTTTCACATAATTTCCTCAAGCGGCGTAGCTGCGACCTGTCTGTAAAAGTAGCGTTCATTCCTTATCTATAAAGCAGCGTAGCCGGGACCTAAATGTAAATGGCAGATTCAGGTCACAGCTAAGCTGTTTTGATTTTAACATACTTACTTTATTTACAGCCTGGGAGCAACTATGTTGCTAAAGCATAATATCAGACTGACTAACCAGAATCATAATGAATTGTCACAGTTAGTCAATTATATATTTTTTTGTTTTTTTGCAAAAAATATATGCATATGAGCAGCAGCCTGAAAGAGGAACTGAAAGCCACCCTGAATTTTACCGTGTTTGTCGGCGCATTGGGTTATTTTGTGGATATGTACGATTTGTTACTGTATGGCATAGTACGAATACCAAGCCTTACCGCATTAGGCATCACAGGCGATAAACTGGTGACGGTAGGTGTATTTTTACTAAACATGCAGATGGCCGGAATGCTCATCGGTGGCATCATCTGGGGAGTGCTTGGCGACAAAAGAGGCAGGAAATCGGTTCTGTTCGGCTCCATAGCCATATATTCCCTTGCCAATATTGCCAATGCCTTTGTCACAACTACCGGGATGTATGCGGCGGTGAGGTTTTGTGCCGGTGTGGGGCTTGCCGGTGAATTAGGAGCTGCCATCACCCTTGTGAGCGAAGTGCTGAAAAAAGAAAGCCGCGGTTACGGAACTACCATCGTTGCCTGTGTCGGTCTGCTTGGCTCTGTCACTGCCGGGCTTGCAGGAACCTACCTCACCTGGAGGGCAGCTTATATTTTCGGCGGCGGACTTGGCCTGTTGCTGCTTGCCATGCAGGCAAAACTTTTCGAATCGGGTATTTATTCATCCATCATTTCCAAAGGGATCAAAAGAGGCAGTTTTATCAGCCTGTTCAATAACCGGGAAAGATTTTTCAAATACATGAGATGCATCATGATTGGTTTACCGATGTGGTTCGTGGTGGGCATACTCATCATGCTTTCACCGGAATTAGGGAAGCATATTGGTGTTATTGGGATTGTTATGGCAAGCAAAGCAATTATGTACACCTACATGGGCCTTATTGCCGGGGATATCGTCAGCGGTTTCTGCAGCCAGTATTTCAAAACAAGGAAAAAAGTGGTGGCTACTTTTCTTACAACAACAAGTATCTTCGTCATCCTTTATTTTTCAGTACACAATATTTCACTTACGTTCTTTTATACCCTGTGTTTCTTTATCGGCGCCAGCATAGGTTACTGGGCAGTATTTGTGACCATTGCCTCAGAGCAGTTTGGAACCAACATGAGGGCGACCGTTACTACCACAGTTCCCAATTTCGTACGCGGATCAACCGTGTTGATCACCCTGTCATTTCAGGCACTCAGAGGATGGCTTGGTCTTACCGGTGCAGCATTGACTGTTGGTTTTACAACCATCATCCTCGCATTTATATCGCTGTATTTCATGGAAGAAACCTATCATAAGGATTTGAATTACATTGAAGAGATTGAATGATTTATTTTCAGGTCAATAATTTTTTCAACCACATAGTATCTTATTTCTGAAATCTTGACGTGTATTGGAAAAAAATTCCAAAAAACAAATCACAAAAAACAAATAATAAACAAAATAAAAATTTCAAATACCAAACAAACTACTTTGAAATTGTCATTTTGTTGATTGATATTTATTTGTTATTTGTATTTTGAGATTTGTGATTTCTTGTTTGGTTCTGGCTTGTCTAGGTTAGGTAGATAGGAAACACAGAGAGGAAAAACTATGTGTATCTATGTGACTATTGTGGTAAATAAATATTTACAATTATTCAATAACGGGTATTGATCCGATTAAAGTCCTAGTATAGGATGAGACCGGGTTTTCACAGAGTTCATCGGCATCGCCGGTTTCTTCGATCCTGCCGTTTTTCATCACCACTATCCTGTCAGACATGTACCTGATCACTGACAGGTCATGGGATATGAAAATATAAGTGAGTCCGAAGCTATCCTTCAGATCGTTCAGCAGGTTGAGCACCTGTGCCTGTATCGATACATCGAGCGCAGAAACAGGTTCGTCGCAGATGATGAATTCTGGGCCGGTGGCCAGCGCACGGGCAATCACCGCCCTTTGCCTTTGCCCTCCTGATAATTCATGAGGGTAGCGGAAATAAAATGAATCGTCAAGGTCTGTCTTTTCAAGCAATCCGATCACCTGGTTCTTCAGTTCAGCGTTATTGAAAGACTTTTTGTGAACTCTCATGGGTTCCATTATGGCCTCTCCTATGGTCATTCTTGGGTTGAGAGAAGAATAAGGATCCTGGAAAATAAGCTGCATTTTCTGCCTCAACCTCCGCAACTCAGATTTTTTAAGTTTGCTGAGTTCCAGTCCCCGGAAAAAAATATCCCCGCTGCCGGCTTCAACCAGCCTGAGGATTGTTCGTCCCAGTGTTGTTTTACCACATCCCGATTCGCCCACCAGTCCTAATGTTTCACCCTTGTACACCTCAAGGTTCAAATCATTCACTGCTTTGATAAAACCGGTGGCTTTTCCCGAAAAACCCCTGCCTGTTGTGTACCAGGTATTCAGGTTCCTGATCACCAGTTCAGGTTCCCGGGAATAAATCAACTGATGCATTTCTTCCCTTGCTGAAGAAGTAATGTATTTAATTTCAGGGGCTTTTTCTTCGGTTGGTATATTTATATAATCCCGAACAGTAATGAGCCTTTGCGGGCGTTTGTCCAACGGGGGACGACAGGCCAGCAGGCCTTTTGTATAAGGATGTTTTGGAAAATGCAGGATGTTCCGGGTGCTGTCTTCTTCCACAATCTTCCCTTTCCGGAAAACTGATATCCGGTCGGCAATCTGCGAAAGCACGCCGATATCATGGGTGATAAACATGATGCTCATGTTGAACCTGATTTGTAAGCTTTTCAGAAGGTCAAGAATGGTCTTCTGCACGGTTACATCAAGGGCTGTGGTGGGTTCATCGGCAATGAGAAGATCGGGCCTGCAGCTCATGGCCATAGCGATCATTACCCTTTGCCGTTGCCCTCCGGAAAGCTGATGAGGGTAGGAATCATAAAGTTTTTCAGGCCGGGGTAACTGAACTTCATTGAACCAATGAATGACCTGTTCCTTTGCATCTGCCCTGCCAATCCTGTTATGCGTCAGTATAGCTTCAGCCACCTGCCTGCCGCAGGTCATTACAGGGTTGAGCGAGGTCATGGGTTCCTGGAAGATCATGGAAATCCGGTTACCCCTGAGCAGCCTGATCTCCTCTTCTTTCAGTGTGAGCAGGTCGACCACCCTGTTATTCTCCGTTTCAAATAATACTGATCCTTTTAATGATACATTCTTTTCCGGTAATAATCGCAGAACTGATAAGGCAGTGACCGATTTACCGGATCCCGATTCGCCAAGGATACCGAGTGTTTCAGTCCTGTGAATCTTAAGACTGATATTTTCAGTCACCCATTGTATTTTTCTGCCTGAGTAAAACCCAGCAGAAAAATCTTTCAGTTCCAGAAGAGGGGTTGAAATTGACATTCAGTTGATATGGAATGAGTTGTAAATATTAATTGTGTTTCAGGTCCTTAATATAAAAAATTTCATAATAAATATCATTTTACTTCTCCAACTACCTCTAAAACAGGGGAGGCAAAAACCTGCGACTCACAATGCCCCACTTGTTTTAGGAGGGGTTAAGGGAGGTAAAATACTACTTGAAATTGCGTCTTATTTCATTTAAAACCCAGTCAGTTCTAAACATTACGTCATTATTAATAAAACGGATAATGTTAATGCCAAGATTATTAAGATATTCTGTTCTTTTTTGTCATGTTCTTTCCCTTCCTCCGTAAAGTGAGGTGAGCCATCAAGTTCAATTGCAAGTTTTTCAGTAGGACAATAAAAATCAAGTACATATTTTCCAACACAGTGCTGTCTTCTAAACTTCCGACATTCAAGCTTTTTGTTTTTTAAGTGATTCCATAATAATAATTCAGCAGGAGTAAGTCTTTTCCTTAGCCAGCGCCTCATTTCTTTTAAATCAGGGAGGTTATGTATTTGATTTTGTTTCATATAGTATAATAAACCATCAAATTTTTTAAAATTTTGCCCTACTGTTTCTTATATTGATACAATATGTTCAGGTCAATTTTACCCCACCAACCTCCCCTAAAACAGGGGAGGCAAAAACCTGCGACTCACAATGCCCCTCCTGTTTTAGGAGGGGTCAGGGGAGGTAATTTATAACAATTTTCATCAGTTACAGCCTGCCACTTTCATAAATTCAGGGCTGACATTATATCCAAGAGATTTTGATTTAAGGGCATCCCGGCATGCCTGGTCGAATTGTTTTAGCTGATAATAAGTGATGGCACGGTTAAAATAAAATACCCCGTTATTGAAGATTTGAATGGCATGATTGAAAGCATCAAGCGCTGCATTGAAATCTTTCATTTTCAGGTAAGCACAACCAATTGTATTCCACATATCGCCACTGGAATCAGGTACTATGGACATCTGCCTGCGAAAATCCCCGATGGCTTCATTTTCCCTGTTCAGCTTGTCAAATAACAAACCCCGGCTCAGATAGCCATTTTCTGTTTTGGGGTCTAATTCAATGGCACGGTTAAAGTCGCTCATCGCCAGATCATACTTCCCTGTTTCGGCATAGGCAGCGCCCCTGTTCTCATAAGTTTTCTGTTTATCCGGATCAATGGCAAAACATTTATTGTAATCATCAATGGCAAGCTGGTACTGTTTTCTGTCAAAATAAATATTTCCACGGTTTATCAATGCTTCCGTTTCCTGTTTATTCAGCCTGATGGCTTCATCGTACATCTTCATTGCTTTATCGTATTTTTTTTCTGCTTTGTACAGGTTGGCCCTGTTGCAATAAGCACGGCTTCCGGGGGCTGCACTGATGGCCTTATCCCAAAGTGCTGTTCCGTTTTTCCAGGTGGTTGCCTGGCTGTATCCTGTTGTGACAAACACCACAGAGGCAAGGGTGAGTATGGCATAGAGCAAACCCGGAACAGCGCTCTTATTTTTCTCTATCCATTGCTGAACATAATATCCTATTAAGAAAAAAGGACCCAGCAAAGGCAGATAGGTATAACGATCGGCAATAACAGCGCTTCCGACCGGGAGAAATTGCAGGACAAGCAACAGGTTGACCAGGTAGAACAGAATAGAAAATGTGAGCACACGGTTCTTCCTGCGGTAGATGACCAGCAAAGCGATCAATGCCAGGCTCACAATCGGTGACAGGTAATAGTCGGCTGGCAGACTCATATTGATTGGCGGAAACGGATAAAATGCGCACAAATTGAAAGGTACGATGGCTTTAACAAGGTAAATCATAATCCCGTAATTACCAAAAAAGAACCGCGAAGTGGCTGAAAACATTCCCGCCTCTGCCACAGCGCCCTGGTGACTTTGTGCTTTCAGTGTCAGTACGCTGAAGAAAACCGCCACGAGAAGGAAGGGTATTTTTTCGAGGTAAGTCTTCCATTTGTCAAGCCTCATATAATAGTAATCAATTGTGAGCAGGGCAACAGGGAAGATGATCGCTGCAGGCTTTGACAGGATGGATAAAACAAACAGGATAAATACCAGGATAAGATCAGGCCATTTACCCCGTTCGAGATATCTCAGGTACACTAACATAGCGCTGAGAAAGAACAATGCATAAAGAACGTCCTTGCGCTCTGACACCCAGGCCACCGATTCGACATGCAGCGGATGGATACCAAACAGTAATGCAGTGATAAAGCCAGTCCAGTTCCTGCCATTACTTAGTTTCCTGAATAAAAAGAAAACAAGTACCACGTTGATCAGGTGGAGCAGCAGGTTCAGGATATGATATGAAGAGGCCGATCGTCCAGACATGGCATAATTGACAGCCAGCGATAACATGGTAAGAGGATGATAGTTTCCCTGGACAGGAGTCGTCAGGATATTTCCCATGTTGGAAAGCGACCTGATGGTCAGATTTTTTGTAGCGTAATCATCGTCGTCCCAGTTTACGAAACCGGAATGAAAAACAGGCATGTAAGTGATGAGAGTCAGCGCCAGGCAAACCGCAAGCATCCAAGCGTAGCCTTGTTTTCCTGATTTTGCAACTTCTTTCTTTTGGCCGTTTTTTATGGGTCTTTGCTTTACGGGCTTCATGTTAATCGGATAAAACATTCAAACAGCTATCAAAAATAGAAATTTTTGAAGAACTTCATTAAGTATCTTATTTCTGAAATCCTGACGTGTATTGGCAAAAAATTCCAAAAAACAAATCACAAAAAACAAATAATTAACAATATCAAATTTTCAAATAAGTATATATTATCACTAATAAATTTGAGAATTTAAACTCTTACACTCCTAATATTTTACCACATAGTATCATAGAAACATAGGCTTCACATAGACTTGACCATTATTTGCAGTGATAATTCGGGATAAAAACTATGTGTCTTACTATGTATCTACTGTGTCTATGTGGTAAAAAAAGATACAAATATTATTAATTTTCATCAACCTTTTTTATGGGGATAAGCAGTATAATATTACTCGCTTTGCAAACGAATAAGTCCGTTCTTCCGAATCATTTACAGGTTTTGAATTTGTCATTTTGTCTTTTGAAATTTATTTGTTATTTGTATTTTGAGATTTGTGATTTCTTGTTTGGTTCCGGCTTGACCAGGCTACGAAAGATACCTTCGATTATTATGTTTGGTTTACTGATGAGCCCTGTAACCGGTGGAAGCCATCATTTGTTCCATAAACTGGTAGAGGTAATTTTTATATAAATTAATTTTCTCTTCTATTCCTGCAACAGCTGAGCTGAGTATTATTCTGCTGCCTGAAATCCTTTCCACGCGTTTCAGCGTATCCTCAATAGCGCTCAGATGCCTGTTATTTACGAACCAGTTATCCCTGACCATATAACCAAACACGCGGGCGAACCGTTCCGGGAAACTGGCCGACGAGAGGCCAATCCTCTGGTAGCATTGTACGGCAAAGTTTTCCAATGAAATAGCCGAGAAATCATGCCAGTGAACTGCCAGTAAATGATCAATAAAAATATCAGTGATAATACCTCTGTAATGACCGTATTCATTGCCGGTCAGTTGTTTAATATTTATGAAGCCATCGTTATTATTGCATAAGGAATCGAGGTGGCGATGATAGACCAATCCATTTCTGATGCCTTCGGGGTAATGTGTTTTCGCTATGTTGCCTTTCACAAAATCACCGAAAACGTTGCCGGCAAGTACAGCGTCATCATCAAAGTATGAAAAATATGCATGTCCGAGAAAATTCATGAAGCATTTTATAAACATAAATAATTCATAATAACCTGCATTTTTCATTATTGTTTTCGGTATAATTCAAACTTCTTATGAAACTGATAAATATACAGCGTCTCTTAGAAGCTGTTTTGAATTTTATTAAGTGTTTGGTTATTAACGTATAATTTTAATTTATGTACCCTCCCCTTCGTCCCCTCCCTCCGCCGCGGCGGATGGCAGGGAGGGGATTAAACGCTTATTTCTATATTATAAATTAGCAGAACTCAGTTCCCCTCCTTGCTGGCAGGGAGGGGTCAGGGGTGGGTAAAAAGTAAAATATGGCAAAATTTTGAGATATTAATAAATATAAAACAACCTCTTAGCCTTTGTGTTAAATATTTATCCTAAACACTGCAGGTTGTACAGACGCCGGCTGGTAAATTTTATGAACTTTAGTGATATTGTGATTGTTATCATAAATTCTGACAAACTATTGACAGTAATTAAATAAATGATAAAAATTGTATTTAACGAAAATATTATCAACCGATTGAATATTATTCCATTCATTCACGACTTAGTTGCAGAATTTATTTTATATTAAACCGAAATTTATTTATTACATAAATATTGCTTAATTCACTAAATATCATTTGATTATATTTGTAAATCGTTCCGCCTCCGGCGGATAGTAATTCTAAAATTAATATTAATCCTGGGTTGTTGAAAATCCAGGTATACTCTGTGTCTGTTGATCAGAGTATTTTGTAATTTTGAACTTTAAAATATCCGGTATGAAAAAAGTTTATTTGTTCATAACAGCCATGGGTCTGTTTCAATTATTAAATGCCCAGACGGCAATACTGACGGAAGATTTCAGCAATACATACAGTAATTATTTCAACCTGACCGGCGATGTAGAGTCACAGGCATATATTGACAATGGATCAGCCATTATGACCGGGGGCGCCGATTCCCTCTGGACAGGTAACGGCAATGGAACAACCGCCCAGAATGCCTGGACAAGCGACACTTCACACCATGCATCTCTCACCACTAATTTTGACGGGACAGGATATGCCGGTCTCGAACTGAAAGTGAGGATGCGTCAGACAGCCGGTACATCGCTCAAATACTCATGGTTCCGGGTTCTGATAAACGGAGTGCAGATCAGCGACCAGTGCGGGACTAGCAATTTCAATCCACAGACATTTACCGGTGATCCGTTCATAACACTCAGTTTCAATCTTTCGGTATATGCCGGAACACAGTTTTACCTTACTCTGCAGTCGAGTTGCAAAATGCTGAACACCGATGCCGTTTATATTGACAATGTGGTTGTATATGGCAGCGCACTGAATGTTGCTGCAACTATTCCTTATACACAAAACTTCGAACTTTACAGTATGCCTCCCGGATGGTCAGTCTGCCAGCAGGCGGGTTCATTCGGGTGGCAGAACGGAACAGCTGTCAGTCCCCTCATTCCGGTACATACCGGTTATGCTGCTTCAGTAAACATCCCGTCGGACGGGATAATCTGCAATAATTACCTGATCTCTCCGGTGTTCAATTTTTCCGGTCAGTCAGCCATTTCCCTCCAGTTCGACCTTTACTCGTCATCTGCAGGAACGGTGGTGGCCAGTACAAATGGGAGCACCACATGGACAGTTACATTATACACCATCAGTGCCACTTCAGGATGGCAAACCATCATTATTCCGCTTACGGCATACAGTAACCTGGCAAACTTCCGTTTTGCATTTCATCATTCGGATGCAGGAGACGCCTCAAGCCAGATCGCAGTTGACAATATATCAATAACAGGAACGGCAACAGTTATGCCCGATGCAGGGGTTTCGTCCCTGGTTTCGCCCGTCAGCGGAAACAACCTGAGCAGTTCGGAAGTGGTGAGCATCCAGATTCATAATTTTGGAACCCAGGCAATCTCCAATTTCCCCGTATCTTATCAAATTAATAATAATTCAGTTGTAAACCAGACTGTGACTTCATCTGTCCCGGCCGGACAAAATTTTGCTTTTACTTTCAGTTTAACAGCCGATCTATCCGCAATAGGCAGTTACGTGGTAAAAACCTGGACTAACCTTGCATATGATGTGAACCATTCAAACGACACCCTTATAACGACCGTCATCTGCAGCGAGCCCACAATTTCCACATTCCCTTATTATGAATCCTTTGAAGGGACTACTCTGTGGACCAGCGGCGGCACTAATTCGTCATGGGAAGATGGCATACCTGCCAAGGCTTTTATCAGCAGCGCATCCAACGGGATGAAAGCCTGGGTCACCAATCTTGACGGGCCTTACAATGCCTATGAGGCATCTTATGTTACCAGCCCGAATTTCAATTTCTCTTCATTATCCCTTCCGATCATTGAACTGGATGTATTATGCCAGACCGAACCCATTGAAGATGGAGCATGCCTTGAATATTCCACCGATCATGGGGTCACATGGAATGCTGTAGGCAGCGATACCGATGGTTCCAACTGGTACAATTCACCCTGGATCACAGGTTTGTATTTTACCGGGAGCACAGCAGGCTGGAACGGAACGCCATTTCCACATTGGGTAACCTCACAACATGTTCTTACTGCACTCGGAGGACAGCAGAGCGTTAAATTCAGGATGTACTTCGGTTCAACTGAAAACGCAAACCAGAAAGAAGGATTCGCATTTGATAATATAAAAATATTTGACACACCTCAATATGATGCAGGAGTAACAGCCCTGGTACATCCAAGCGGTGATTGTTTACAATCTTCCACTACACCTGCAACAGTCACTGTAACCAATTTTGGTTATGCTCCGCTTGTAAACCTCCAGGTAACACTGAATATTTCCGGAACCATATCAACGGTAATATATCCGGATACCATCCCGGGAGACAGCTCTGCCAATGTTTCTTTCCCGAACGTATTTAATCTTTCCCTGGCAGGGACTTATTATATTACAGCATATACTCATTTACCCGGTGATATTTTGTATTTCAATGACACATTGCATACCCAGTTGGTTCTGACAAATCCCCTAAGTCTGCCGTTTTCAGAAAATTTTGAATCAGGAGTTTTACCTCCGGGATGGTCGCGTTCACAGGCCGCAGGTTCTAACGGATGGCTCATTGGAAGCGCCCAGTCAAGCAGTTACTTTAATGTGCCTTCGCATACCATCTATGCTGCTTCCAATGATGATGTCTGCAACTGCGACATGAGCGTTGATTACCTGATCACTCCGCACTTGAGTTTTGCCGGGTTGAATACGGTAAGTCTGCAATTTGACGCTTACAATCCCGGTAACTACGGATCATCCGGGCATATCCTTGTAAGTACCGACTGCGGTTACTCATGGACCAATGTGTACGATGTACCGGCCAACACCACGGCATGGCAGACCCTCACTGTCAATTTAAATACATACGCAGGTTACAACAATGTTAAAATTGCATTTCATCACAACGACGGAGGTCAATGGGCTTCAGGGTTTGCTGTTGACAATGTGCATGTGACCGGCACTTCTAATACAGTTACCCAGAACATCAACCTGCCTGCCGGATGGTGCTATTTTTCCACCTATATCAATACCGTTCAGACTATTTCAAGCCTTGTATCACCGGTACTCGCAAACGTGATAATAGTTAAAAGCGAAGCCGGAAACGTTTACTGGCCACAGTATGGGGTTAACAACATCGGAAATGCAGTTGTCGGAAAAGCTTTCCAGGTAAAAATGACATCGCAGTCAGTGCTTCCGGTGACAGGAATTCAGGTTATACCCCAGAACACCCCCATTCTTATTCCCAATGGCTGGAGCCTGCTGGGATACCTCAGAAATTCACCCTCACCACTGGTCAGCATGTTTGGAGCATGGTCCTCATCCATCGGAATAATAAAAAACAGCATAGGACAGGTATACTGGCCATATTACGGGATAAATTCAATCGGGATGATGAATCCTGGGGAAGGATATAATATACGTACCTGGACTAACATTAACTTTACTTACCCGGCGAATTAGTATCTTATTTCTGAAATCTTGGTGCGTTTTGGCAAAAAATTCCAATAATCAAATCACAAAAAACAAATAATATCAAATTTTCAAAAATGAAACAAACTACTTTGAATTTGTCATTTTGTTGATTGATATTTGTTTGTTATTTGTTCCGCCACGGCGGATTGAGATTTGTGATTTCTTTTTTGGTTCCGGCTCATCCAGGTTGGGGTAATTTGTCTTAATCCTGCTCATACTTCTGACTAAGTCTAAGACAAGGATTAGGACTAAGACTATGATTTACTTCATGATCTGCACTATATTAAAAAATGGACCCATTAGCTATCCTTCATTTTTATATTCCGGGGGCACAAAAAACGGCATTTACCAGGGAGGTGAAACCATTGAGAATCTCGTGGACATTAGAATTAAAATGGAATCAGAAACTGTATCGCTGAATAAGAACAGGTTTGGAGGTGAGGGAACTATTTTAGTTTATTAAATTGATTAAGAATGCCGTGAAACATAAAATAATCATCAGATAATATTTTGACAAAGAAAAATATGTTTATTTTTGAACAAAAATTTGGAAATCTTATAATTTCTTAAAATATTATGAAATGAAGAAAAATATTTTTGTTTTTGCAATATACCTAATTGCAATTAGCTGTACTACACAGCAACATATAGTAAGAACTGAGCCACAAATTCAAAAAATTAATAATGAAGGTCAATCCCAAGCACAAAATCAAGGTCAAACCCTAAAACGCAAAGTTGCAATTGCTCGTTTTTCTAATGAAACAACATATGCAAAGGGTATATTTTATGATAAAGCAAATGACCCGGTCGGTAAACAAGCGGTTGACATTTTATCTACAAAACTTGCTGCAACGGATAAATTTATTCTATTGGAAAGACAAGACATGGATAAAATATTAGACGAGTTAAAACTTGCAGGAAATGAAGGATACCAGAAAGTTGGGGCAGATTATCTGATTATTGGTTCAATTACTGAATTTGGACGTAAGAATGTGGGTGATGTAAATGCATTCTCTAGGAGTAAGACTCAAACCGTACAAGCAGGTGTCAGTATTCGTTTAGTTGATGTTTCATCAGGTCAAATAATTTATTCTGAAGAAGCTAAAGGAGAAGCAGAAACTACAAATAAAACTGTTATGGGTTTGGGCGAAAGAACTGATTTTGATGCGACTCTTAGCGATAAAGCAATTTCTGCTGCAATTTCAAAATTGGTTGAGAATATTATTAATAATTGTATGGACAGGCCTTGGAAATCTTATTTTCTTTCGTACGATGACAATGGAATATTAATTTCTGGAGGGAAAAGTCAAGGCTTAAAGGTTGGAGACACTTATGAAGTTATTGAAAAAGGAAAAAGTGTGAAAAATCCTCAAACAGGAATGATGATTGAATTACCTGGAAAAACCGCAGGAAAAATTAAAATTGATTTTACTGGGGGGGATAATCCAGAGAGCGAATTTTCTATGGTTTCATTTACAGATGGTAGTATTGACAAGCAAAATTTAAGCAACTATTATATAAAGGAGATTAAAAAATGAAAAAGATATATATTTTAATAGCAATTGGTTTAATTTTTCTCGTTAGTTGCACAGGGGTTAAAACTGTAACTACTGGCTTAGAAAATGAATCTTTCCTTGAATTTATTGGTACTCCAAGTAGTTATTCCGGAGGAGTTGATGTAAATGTTGATGATAAAAACAATTTTAATGCTGAGGTCAATGAAGATCATGCAGATCGACCAAAAGGTAATATTTATGCAATATCGACAGGGAAACATGTCATCACTGTTTCATATAATAAGAAAGTGATTTATAAAAAACAAATATTTGTTTCAGCACAGGAAACTAAAAAAGTATTATTACCATGAGAAAGATCATTTTTATTTTATCTGTTATCCTCTTGTTGGCTTCATGTACATCACAAAAACCTTTGTATTATTGGGGAGACTATGAAATCAAGAGTTATAATTATTTAAAAAACAGTGATGAAAAGTCCACTCAAGAATTAATTGATTCATATCAAAAGATTATTGAAAAACAAGGAGGATCAAGAGAAGTAGTACCTCCCGGCGTATATGCAGATTACGGCTTCTTATTATTACAAGCCAATAAAACAGTTGAAGGAAAAGCTATGTTACAAAAAGAAATCTCTCTTTATCCTGAATCAAAAGTATTTATTGATCGTATTTTAAAAAAGCTTGAAAAATGAAGAATTTAGTTTTTCTATTATTCGTTATTGAAGTCTTATTTTTATACAGTTGTACTTCGACAGAACCAATTGCTAAGTCTGTAGCATATAAAGGAATGTACGATGAAAAACCTATTTCCATATTAATTATGTCCCCAATTAATAGAAGCACTTGTGTAGAAGCCAAAGAATATTTTCATTCAACTTTAAATGTTCCTCTTGACAATGCCGGTTTTTATGTAATTCCTCCATTTCTATCCATGGAGATATTGAAGAACGAAAGCGCTTATGATGCAGAAATGTTTATTAACTCACCCTTAAACAAATTTGCTGAAGTATTTGGAGCAGATTTAGCCTTATTTACAATAATTCATAAATGGGATAAATCTGGGCTCGCTGCAAAAGTTTATGTAGAGGTAGAGTATGTTCTTAAATCTACAAAAACAAATGAAGTTGTTTTCACAAGAAAGGGGGATATTACATATGATGCATCTGTGAACTCTGGAACAGGAGGATTAGCTGGTGCTTTGACGAGTATGGCAGCTTCTGCAATAAATACTGCACTTACAAAGTATGTGGATGTTGCAAGAAAATGTAATTCATATACATTTAAAGATTTACCAGCAGGAAAATATAGTCCGAATTATGGCTTAGATAGAGATGAATTGATAGGAAAGAAAGAATTTAAGGTTAGTCTAAATCAATATTCTAAATAATAATTATATACTTATAATCAAACGGTTATCTATAATAAAATATTTTATACTTTTATTAAATTTTAAAACGCCTTATTATATTAAACCGAAATTTATTTATTACATAAATATTGTTTAATCCACTAAATATCATTTGATTATATTCGTAAATCGTAATTCGTAATTCTAAAATTAATATAATATTTTGCATTATGAATTAAGAATTTTAGTTTTCCTGTTAATATATTCTTCGTCAGTAAGGATTCCCTTTTGTTTCAGCTCGTATAATCTTTCAAGTTCAGCCGCAACATCTGTTTTATTGCTTTGTTGTCCTGCAATTATTGCGCCTGCCAGTTCAGTAGCTTGTTTTGTTATTTGATTTTGTTTATAAACTTCCTGCATGTGGGTTATGGTATCTTTTAGTTTTTTTGGATTTTCAACTGATGAATAAGTTGTTGAACCTATCTCGGCTGCTGTCTGAATCTGAACATTACCATAACCAAAAATTTTCCCCCAGAATGATTGTCTGTAGGATACGTTATTTATTTTATCAAGCGGACTTTCCTTGGTATTATTAGAAAAAACGCCAAATTCATCAATGACCCGTAAATTTGTAACCGCCCATAAATTATTATTTCTTTGTATGATTTTGTAAATAAAGTAGGCTATGAAAGCCAAAGCGGCTAATATTCCATAGATTTTTATTCCGGAATAGATTCCTATTACAATACAGATTACTGAACTAATGAGTACGAGCATGAATGGCCCGACCAGTGTGAACCAGTGTGGTTTTGTCTCAAGAATGACTTTCTCGTCTTTTTTTAACTGCGTTTTCATATATATTTGTTATTAAATTATAATGAACGGCCGGTAAATACGTGCGAATATTTCAATGGTACAATTCGTCCTTCAAAAACAATGCGTCCGAAATTCATTCCATAAACCCATGCACTTGCAGAACCTGAAGCAGGTATATCAAAAGAAATTTCAAAATGTCCGGTCATTGTATTTACGGTGATTGCCAAAGAGCAGGATTTGTGTTCATCATTTCTTGAGAGTTTATAACTGGTAATATTACCTTTTGCAGTCGCACCTCCCATATCATTATAACCAATATGATTGTCTGAGCCCACCTGAAGTACAGCATTTTCTGAATCTATCATCAGGAAGTTGAGCAGGTAATTTACACTATGCCTTCGTCCGGCGGTATTTTCAACGTAGTCAGCCTCAAGAACAAACGATTTGCCGAGAAGTAAATGATAAATTGAATCAAATTCTATTTGAAGTTTTGCTTCTTTTTCTTCTTTCTTTTTTTTCCTGATCTCTTTCTTACTGAGGCTGGTTTTGGGAGATTCCTGTCCATTTAAGATACTTACAAAAACTATCAAAGATAATATAATGAATATTTTCTTCATGTTTCGTCATTATTATAATATAATTTCAATATTATACCAGGTTTCTGTTAGTCGAATATAACGCGTGCCATTAAGGCCCGGGTGTGATTTGTAACTTTGACTGTTCATATTGAATTACCGCTATATCATTTATTATCACAATATCACAAATTATAACCTGCCCGGTTTGTTGTGGGTTATTCTGGGTAGCAAATTCTGTATGTATTTTTCCCTCCATTTATTTTAGATGTCCTAATTTATTGGTATTCCGTACCAGGTCATTTTATAAAACATAGATTTTCTGCCAAACCTGCCTTTGTTAAAGTATAGTTTCAACCAGTCCTGTTGTTCTTTTATTTGCAAGGAAGCATCATCCAGTGACTTGATAAGTTGCATTATCATATTATTAGTATTTACGTCAGAACTGCTGATTTGTTCCAGATTGGTTTTTGCTTCTTTTATTTTGTTGTCAGGTACATCAATCATCCTTTGTATTTCCGAATCTGTCTTTTTAGGAAGAAATTGTCTGTTTTTGTAATTAATAAATTCATTAAAAGCATTTATTCCTGCATTGTAATCTGCAACCGCTAAGTTATATAAATTAATAGTTTTGCTTTGTCTGTCATTTTCAATTTCTAATTTTAAGTGTTGAAGCCTGTCAAAAACCAGGGAATTTTTCACTCCATTTTTCTCAACCCTGTATGCTGATGAAATCAATTGTTCGATATGACTTTGCTTTTCATAGATCTGAATTGAGTCGATGAAATTAAAGTATGGTTTATTCTTATTTTGTTGTGTTTTACCTTCATAAAATTCCTGGTTCGTAACAGGATAGTTAAGAAACTGCCACAAGTAGTCAAAAGGAATATGAGATTTGATAAGTGATGATGGGTTTACTTTATAATAGTCGTTATTTATTTTCTTATAAAATTTTCCGCCGTTAATATAACCGGAACCCCATGTTGGGTCAAACAGAAACCATGAACTGTCAATGAGTACGGCACTCCATGCGTGAGGGATATAATCTGTAAATCCATTTTGTTTTGTATAACCTTCAATCAGATATGATTTCAATCCAGACTTTATGCAAATATCAGTTAATAATGATGCGAAGTTTTCGCATATTCCCTTTCTTGTCTTAAGTGGTTTTGAAATTTTATCTTCTTTTTTTTCATAGAAGTTAATAGCAAACATATTGTCAATGTCATATTGAATATTTGAGGCTACCCAGATGAATATTGCCCGGGATTTATCTTTGTCGGTCTGAAAGTTCGCAATTATATAAGCAGCAATGTCGTCTGTAGTTTTTGTTAACGAGTCGGGAAGTTGAAGAGCTTTTGTGTCAATAGTTGAAAATTCATTTACTGTTTTCTTTTGAGCATAAATTGTTTGTGTTGTAAAGATAAAAATTAGTATGTATTTCACCTGTTTCATTCTGTCAATTGGGTTGGTCGTTAGTTTTTTGCTTGCTTATTACTTGATTATCTATTCAACTTTTCTCTCATTAAATTTAACAACTATTGACAAATCCCTGAAATTAATCGTCCTGTTCTGCTAATTTAAACTTAATTCTTTGCCTTCGTCCGTCAGTCCCATTTTGCAGGACTAACAAGCTAAGCGGTAAATCAGGTTTTGTAAAACAAAAGTATAAAATATCCTGGCAAATACACAAGTAATCTGAGAGGAAAATTATTTAAGGTTCATCATGCACAAGTGTAGATAAAAATAAAAAGTACATCCGGGGTATGGGTATTTTCTGTCCCGTCAGGGACAATATATCGGTAGAAAGAAATCCTATTCCAAAGGAATAGTGCCGTAGGTACGAAATATATTTTAATAATAATAAGGAAATGGCTTAAACTTGAATTGATTGTGTGTAAATAACATTTCAATATATCGTTCCTATGGAACTTATATTTACAGGATGATCGTTGAAATCTACCGATATTATGTCCCTCCGGGACAAAAGGCGCTTTTTCAGTTTTTCTAATATTTCAACTCGCCAAAATGATATTTATTTTAGATTAACTCTTATCAAATTCAACAATGACTTGTGCATCATCCAGATGAACCATATTTATCTATTGCTTATCCACTTTAGTCAATTATTTAACCCCTCCAACCTCCCCTAAAACAGGGGAGGCTAAATTTGCGGTTCCTTAAACCCTCCTGATCCCTGAGCTTGTCGAAGGGTAGGAGGGTTTGGGAGGTAAATTATGAAGAGCCTGCATCTCTATTCTTCAGGCGGGCTGGTCAGTTCGGTGGCGGATTGAATCCCTGCCGTTACTTCTGGAATGATGCCCAGCCGAATATAAATGGGATGAACCAATTCTTTTATTTCAGGGAGTTTTCTGGCGAAAACAACCGCGCCGATAATGCAGGATGCACCTCCAATTATTAAAGTATCTGGCGCCCCGATGCTGCTTGCCAGAGAACCCGCCATCAGACTGCCGAATGGAGCAGCTCCCATGAATGCCATTGCATAAAAACTCATGACCCGTCCGCGTTTATCATCATCTACAATGGTTTGTAAAATAGTATTGCTTGCCGTCATCTGCATGATCATTCCTGAACCGACTATTAACATTAATACCACTGATAATAAAAAGATATGAGACTGGGAAAATGCAATAAGCCCAAAGCCAAAGACAGCCGTAAACAGAGCAATAATTTTTCCCAGCCCCAGTACACTTTTCCGGGATGCCATATAAATGGCGCCAGCCAAAGCTCCGATACCAGCAGCGCCCATCAGAAAACCAAAAGTATGAGAACCACCATGAAGTATATTCTTAGCAAATACCGGCATCAGGACAGTGTAGGGCATTCCCATTAAACTTACCAATCCAAGTAACAGAATAATATACCTGATAGGCATGAACCCGAAAGTATAAGTGAATCCTTCTTTTAATCCCTGTAAAACATTAGCGCTCTTAGCTTTTATTATTCTCGGGGGAATTCTCATCATAAGCAGAAATACAATAACGAAAATATAACTGATCCCGTTAATAAGAAAACAGATTCCTTCACCTGTGACGGAAATTAATACGCCCGCAATGGAAGGCCCGAGCAATCTTGCGCTGTTAACCATGGAGGAGTTCAGGGCAATGGCATTTCCGAGGTCTTCTCTTTTTTCTATCATATCGACAACAAATGATTGGCGTGCCGGCATATCAAATGCATTAATGAAACCAAGGAATATGCTTAAAAGCACGATATGCCAGACCTCAATGGATTTATTAAAAAAGAGAAAAGTCAGTATGAAAGCCTGGATCATGGCCAGAATCTGAGAGATAATCAGAATGGTATAGCGGTTGTAGCGGTCGACCAGAACACCGGCAAAAGGAGCTAATAAAAAGGTGGGTATCTGACCGGCAAAACCGACTAAACCCAATAAGAATGCCGAACCTGTCATATTATAAACCAGCCAGGGAAGAGCAATCCGTTGCATCCATGTTCCGATCAATGAGATGCTCTGACCACAGAAAAACAGACGGTAATTTCTATATTGCAGCGAACGGAAGATGGTCCTGAAACCCAACTTTTCAATAATGCTATATTTCCCGGATTCCTTCTGCATTTTAAAATAAAAAAGCCACCCGCATAATATGCCGTAAGTGGCCTTTTAAAGGTGGGCGGTAATGGATTCGAACCATCGACCCCTTGCGTGTGAAGCAAGTACTCTAAACCGACTGAGCTAACCGCCCTGATATTTGTAACCGACCTTCCCGATGAATCGGGATGCTCTGAACCGACTGAGCTAACCGCCCTTAAACCGGGCAAAAATAATTTATTTTACTATAATTGCCAAAGTCAGTTCAGGGAATATTAAAAAGATCGTAACTTTTCAGGTTGTTTAGACTATAGACTGTCAGGCTTTTAGGGTAATTGAATTCAATTAATATTCCTAATTTTCCCGTTACCTGATCCGCTGCGGCGGATTGATACCGGATATGTATTCTTACAGCTTACAGTCTAAAAGCCTACAGCCTAAAGGCCTGAGTAGTAAAAAACATAGTAATTATTCCCAAACACCACTATTAATTTGTGAAAAGCAATTCCCTGTATTTTGGTAAGGGCCAGATCTCATCATCAACAATGAGTTCCAGTTTGTCAATATGATACCTAACTGAATTAAGGAATGGTCTTACTTTTTCAGAATATATACCCGCTCTTTCTTCAATATCGTCAATTGAGTTTGCTGATTTGCGGGTTTCAGTCATTTCAATAATATTGTTTTTAATAAATTCGATGTGCTCTGAAATTTCCTGGATCAGGTTAAGTTGACAGGTATATATATCAGATTCATTACTGAAAATTTCCTTTAGTCCCAGGTAATTACTTATAAGGATATTCTGGTATTTTACGGCAGTAGGAATGATGTGATTAATCGCAAGATCATTGAGTACTCTTGATTCAATCTGTATTTTTTTAATGTAATCCTCGAGTTGAATTTCATACCTGGCGATTAATTCTCGCTTGCCCATCACCTGGTTTTTTTCAAACAGGGAAATATTCTTATCTTGTTTAAAAGCTTTAAGCGCTTCAATGGCTGATCCGAGGTTGGGCAGACCCCGCCGGCAGGCTTCCTCCACCCATTCGCTGCTGTAACCATTCCCTTCAAACCTGATATTTTTTGAGGTAATGATGTATCGTTTCAGAATACTGATTATGGCTTTGTTTTTGTCTTCGCCCTTCTCAATCAGGATTTCAACATCTTTTCTGAATTCTGTGAGTTGGTCAGCAACAATAGTATTCAGGGTGATCATGGCCGATGCAACGTTTGCTCCCGAACCAACGGCACGGAACTCAAAACGGTTTCCAGTAAAGGCAAATGGCGAGGTGCGGTTTCTGTCGGTATTGTCAAGCAGTATTTCCGGAATTTTGATTAAATTCAGTTTCAGTTCAAGGTCACTGCCTGAAAAAACACTGTTTTCCGCTAATGTGTTTTCAATCTCGTCAAGTACCTGGGTCAGTTTTTTCCCTATAAATATTGAAATTACTGAAGGTGGGGCTTCATGAGCTCCAAGTCGGTGTTCATTACCTGCGTTCATAATACTGGCCATCAGTATATCGGAATGATCGTGCACAGCCTTTATGACATTTACGAAAAATGTGAGGAATTGCATGTTTCTATGTGGCGAACTACCTGGTGATAGCAGGTTTAGTCCACCATTTGTTGCAATCGACCAGTTGCAGTGTTTACCTGAGCCATTAATACCTGAATAGGGCTTTTCATGAAACAATACGCGGAACATATGCCTGCGGGCTGTTTTTTCCATGATGTCCATCAGTAGCTGGTTATGGTCAGTGGCAAGATTTACTTCCTCGAAGTGAGGCGCACATTCGAACTGGTTGGGCGCTACCTCGTTATGTCTTGTTTTGATGGGTATCCCCAACTTGTATGATTCCAGTTCGAAATCACGCATAAATGCCGAAACTCTTAAAGGAATTGAGCCAAAATAATGATCTTCCAGTTGCTGATCCTTTGCCGAGGCATGACCAAGCAAAGTTCTTCCGGTCATTTTCAAGTCGGGACGTGCCATGAAAAGAGCTTCATCTACGAGGAAATACTCCTGTTCCCAACCAAGGTTGGCCACTACTTTATCGGTTTTATCACTGAAATACCTGCATACAGCCACAGCAGCTTTATCAAGTGCATGGGATGACTTTAGCAACGGTGTCTTGTAATCAAGAGCTTCACCTGTATAAGAAATAAAGATGGTCGGAATGCAGAGAGTATCTCCCACGATAAAAGCAGGGGAGGAAGGATCCCAGGCTGAATAACCTCTTGCTTCAAATGTATTCCTGATGCCACCACTCGGGAAACTGGAAGCATCCGGTTCCTGCTGTACAAGTTCATGTCCGCTGAAATTATCATTGATAACCCCGTTCTGTGATGGTTCAAAAAATGTATCATGTTTCTCAGCGGTTGCCCCGGTAAGCGGGTGAAACCAGTGAGTATAATGAGTTGCACCATGCTCCAATGCCCAAAGTTTCATACCGGCTGCCACCTTGTCGGCAATTTTCCGGTCAATCTTTTTACCTTCGTCAATGGCAATAATTACCTGTCTGAACTCTTCTTCAGGTATGTATTTACTCATTTTAACCCGATCAAAAACATGTATGCCATAAATTTTAGTAACATCAGTCTCCTGGATTTCATACTCCGGCACCCGGCGCGACATAATTTCGTAAAGACCTTTAAAACGTAATTCAGCCATAATCAATAAATAATTTTTAAGAAGATGTTTTGAATTCTATAAATATCAGGCAATGTCATTTTTCAAATAATTTTGTTTATCACATATAGTATTTTCAGGTTCTGTTCAAAATTAAAGGATCACTAAATTCTCAGGTATTCTATGATTATTATTGCAATTAAATTGAATAAAAAAAATCGACGATTTATAGCATTTATTTTACAAACTTTTTACCCACCCCTTCCCCTCCCTGCTGGCAGGGAGGGGATTGAGGGAAGGGTAAAAAAACAGATTTCCCGTATTTCTGGAACAGAACCTTTTTTCACTATTTTATGACCTGATGTGGATAATATTATTTAGCTTCCGACTACATAAAGTCCAAATGAAAAACCGGCCGTAAATTATTGTTGTGCTTATGAGTTTTAACTTTTAATTATTGTAACTCCTCATACCTAAAGGCTGTAGGCTTTTAGACTGTATGCTATAAGAATATATATACGGTATCAGGCATCAGGAAAAATTGTAAAAACAGGAATATGAATTGAATTCAATTTCCTAAAAGCCTGACAGTATATAGCCTAAACAACCTGAATAGTTACAACAGTTTTAATAAATGCAAACCAATCATTAAATTAATTAACAATGAAATGTTATAGAAAGTTTATTTTCGAATATGTAAATTGAAGAATTAAAATTTCCGGTCCGGTTAAAATATAACAATTAAAAGAATGTTATTAATTTAGCGCCCCCTTTTTAGTAATATATGCAGGACCTGAGATATGTAATGGCAAGAATGATGACGATATTCGCTTACGTCATGGTTTCTGCATTTTTCATCAGCGGCATCCTGTTGCTGGTTCTGCCTGTATTTGGGAGGCTGATTGAACATCACTGGAGGATAACTTTTGCATTTTTCTTTTTTGTTTACGGAGGTATCAGGCTTATCAGGATACTTTCAAAAAAGACATTTAATAAGGAGGAAGAAAATTCTGATTACTATGCAAAAGATTAGATTTATTATTTATGGCATTGGATTATTGCTGCTGCTTATAGCTGCCTGTAATTCACAACCACCCAAAATGGAGGAGACCCCGACCTCGGGGAATATCAGCATTTGTGTGGACGACTCCTACCGACTGATCATTGATGCGGAAGTATACACATTCCAGTCCCTGTATCCAAACGCTAAGATCAGGCCCGTTTACAAACCGGAAGCCGATGCATTCGCCGATTTTCTGAATGATTCTGTAAACGAGATAATTGCCGGCAGAGAACTTACATCCAAAGAAAATGAATACCTGGCCGGCAAAAAATTAGTTCCCAGAACCACCAGATGGGCGCTGGATGCCGTGGCTTTTATTATTAACAACGACAATCCTGATTCACTGATCACCTACCAAGAAATAAAAGATATATTCAACGGTAGCCTGACTTCATGGAAACAAATGCATTCAGGAAAAGGAAACGGAAATATCAAAATGGTTTTTGACAATAATAAATCGTCGAATACCCGTTATATAAAAAATAAATTTCATATCAGTACATTCCCGTCCTCTTGTTATGCGGTGAATACCAGTGAAGAAGTAGTTAATTTTGTGCAGAAAGACAGGAATTCCATTGGTATTATTAACGTAAACTGGATCAGTGACCCCCAGGATACTGTTTCACATTCCTTTCTGAAAAAGATAAAAGTTGCAGCCATCAGTTCAGAATCCGATCCCGGCGGGGTTGATGGATATTATACTCCCTGCCAGGGCTTTATCTCCAATAAAGAATATCCTTTCATCAAGGATGTGTTCGTTATTTGCAAAGAGACATTTACCGGACTTGGTACCGGATTTTCTTCTTTTATTGCCGGGGATATCGGCCAGCGGATTGTTCTGAAATCAGGACTACTGCCGGCAACAATGCCCGTAAGAGTGGTAAAAATTAAAAATAAATTTGAATAATATGATCCGATTAACAAAATCATTCATTGTATTTCTTTCCGGGTTATTTTTATGCTGTTGTGCCACAGCGACAAGAGCCCAGGATATCAACGCGGCCATTAAACTGACAGTAAGCGAACAGTTCGAACTGGCCGATGCGGCCTTTCAAAACCTGATCAAAGCTCAACCCCAGAATGGAGATAATTATTTCTATTACGGCGAAAATTATCTTCATATTTACTTTACTGATACGGTTTCAAAGGAATTGAAAGACGCATGCCAGCTTTCATTGGTTCAGTATAAAAAGGGAACGGACAATGATCCCAAGAATCCCCTGAACTGGGTGGGAATTGGTATGGTTAACATGTTCATGGGCGATACAGTAACTGCCAGGGTGAATTTTGATAAGGCCATTTCGTTACTACCTACAAGAAAGAACAGGATAATAATGAGCAAGGACAAGCAATCCACAACATATGTAAAAATCGCTGAAGCTTACATTCTTGCACCCAGAAAGAATATTCCCAAAGCTCTGTCACTGCTTGACCAGGCTGAAAAGATCAGCCCAAAACTTCCGGTGATATTCCTGACCCGTGGTGATGCATACCTTGAAATTAATGACGGCTCAAATGCTATTCTTAATTATAAGCGCGCACAGGAGTTTGATATGAAATCTCCTCTTGCAAAGATCAAGATCGGGAATATTTATGTAAGAGGTAAGAACCTGAAAGCTGCTATTCCTTATTTTGAAGATGCCGTTCAGACCGATTCAACTTTTGCACCGGTTTACCGGGAGCTGGGAGAACTGTATTTTAAAGCAGGACAATACGACAATGCGAAGAAAAACTATAAAAAATTCCTGTTGCTTTCCGACAAAAATATCTCTGCCAAGATCAGATATGCCCAGTTTCTTTTACTTGCAAAGGATTACCAGGAAGTCATCAACCAGGTGAACCAGATACTGAAGGTGGATTCGGATAATATTTACCTGAACCGGTTTCTTGCCTATTCTTACTTCGAAACAGGTCAGTACGACAAGTCAAACGCAAGTATGAAAAAATTCCTTAAGAAGATTCAACCCGATAAAATCATCCGTTCGGATTATGAATATTATGGACATACATTATCAAAACTGAACCAGGATTCTCTTGCAGTGTTAAACCTTAATAAAGCTTACGATCTGGATACTTCCGATAATGATTTACTGTCAGATATTGCTGTCATATTTATCAAAATGAAGAAATACAACGATGTTGTAAAAACTTATAACCGCAAAATTGCTAACAGATCAATTACGATAACCGATTACTACAGCCTTGGAAAGACCTATTATTCCAACCAGCAGTTTGGCAAGGCTGATACTGCCTTAGCCTATGTGATAATGAAGAAACCCGACTTTATGCCAGCCTATCTTTGGCGCGCTCGTGCCAACTCAAATCTTGACCCTGAACTATCAACCGGACAGGCAAAACCTTGTTTCGAGCTACTGGTCGAAAAAGCAAAGACTGATTCAGTCAAATATAAAAATGAACTAATTGAAGCATATGGCTACCTGGGCTATTACTATCTGAAGAACAAGGATAACTGTAATGCCAAGAAGCTCTATAAAAAAGTTCTCGAAATGGACCCTGCTAACGAGAATGCCCAGAAAGTACTTGGATCTAAAGAAATGAAAAAAGTGGACTGTTGATCAGAGTTCATTAAGTTCGTAAAGTTCATAAAGTTTATAAAGTTGAAAGTCAGAAAAATACCAACAAAAAACAAATAATCAATATTTTGTATTTTATGACTTTATAAACTTTATAACTTTTAACTTTATAAACTTATATAGTATTTTTTGGATCAATCAGGAGACACTATATACAATTTATTATTTTTGCACGTTTTAACAATTAAATAATAAGTAAATTATAAAACTTTTTTAAAGAGAAACAATATGAGTAAAAAAGGTCAAAACGTTCAGGGTCATTCCTTAAAAGACTCTTTACAATCGATTTTTGCATTAACTACTATAGTTCTTGCAGTTATTATTTCGTTTTTGCTTTTCAAATACTGGATGGGTAGTCCTGCAAATTTCCAGGGAGGCAATCCTGAAGGCAATCCCCTACCGGGAAGTACTCTGGCTATTGTCTACAAGGGAGGATACATCGTTCCATTTCTGATGTCGCTGCTTATTATCCTGATCACTTTCTCGATCGAAAGGATGATTACTTTATCAAAAGCCCGCGGAAAAAGAGCGATCAGTAATTTTGTGCTCGATGTTCAGACCAAGCTGCACAATAACCAGATTGATGAGGTTGTTGAGCTGTGTGCCAAACAAAAAGGTTCACTCGCCAATGTTGTTCAGGCAGGAATGATGAGGTACCATGAACTTCAGGAAGACAAAACACTCGAAAAGGATCAGAAGGTACTTGCCATGCAGAAAGAACTGGAAGAAGCTACTGCGCTGGAACTTCCCATGTTATCCAAAAACCTGGTGATTTTATCCACTATTGCTTCTATCTCAGTGTTGACGGGTCTTTTAGGTACTGTGCTCGGTATGATACGTGCATTTAAAGCGCTGGCCCAGGCAGGCGCTCCCGATGCTCTTGCCCTTGCTACCGGTATTTCTGAAGCTCTTATCAATACTGCTTTTGGTATCACCGGATCATTGCTTGCCATCATTCTTTACAACTACTTTTCAAATAAGATTGACGGATTCACTTATAAGATTGACGAGGCAAATTTCAGCATCGTGCAGACATTTGCATCCCAGACCAAATAATTTATTTTAATCTAAGGCTATGCCAAAGTTAAAATTACCGACAAAATCGCCTCACATAGACATGACACCTATGGTGGACCTGCTGTCGTTGCTGCTGACATTTTTCATGCTCACCACATCATTCAGACCGCAGGAAGCCGCCTTGATTGATACACCAACATCCATCTCGGAAAAACAAACACCGGATAAAAATGTGATGACCATTCTTATTGGGAAAGATGATAAAATCTATTTCAATATTGATAATGGCCGGGACACATCCACCAAAGTCAGGGCTAACCTGCTTGAAGAAATGGGAAAACGATACAACATCGCATTCACGAAGGAAGAGATTGCCAAATTCTCGAAGTTGTCTTCATTTGGTTTGAATATCAAAGACTTAAAGAAATGGATCAACGCCGAATCAAAAGATCGTGAAGCTATGGAGGTAGGAATACCTACCGATTCAACAGATAACCAGCTATCCTGGTGGGTGTTTAATGCCCGTTTGTTAAATCCTGATGCCGATGTGGCCATCAAAGGTGATGCAGAGGCAAGTTACAAGACAGTGAAAAAGCTGCTTGATATGCTGCAGGAGAAAAAGGTGAATAAGTTCGCACTTACCACCACTCTTGTAAAGGTTGATATTAAAGCGTCTGATATCAAATAAGGAATGATATGGCTGAAATAATTCAAGAAGATAGCGGTCATAAGAAAGGTGGAAAGAGACGCCCGAAAAAGCACTCGACCCATATCGATATGACCCCGATGGTCGACCTGATGTGTTTGCTGATCACCTTTTTTATGCTAACAACGGCGTTCAGCAAGCCTAAGGTAATGGAAATAGTAATGCCGGAAAAAAAACAGGATAAAGATATTGCTCCTGTTGTAGAGGCAAAAAGAACCATGAATATTCTGCTTACAGACAGCAGCAGGATATATTATTATATCGGAATAGCTGACCCGAATAAACTTCCCTTGCCGGATCTGATAAAATCTGATTTCAGTAAGGATGGGATTCGTAAAGTATTACTCGAAAAAAATAAGAAACTCTTCCTGAGCATTGATTCATTAAAGCAAAAAGTGCTCAAAGGTGAAGTGAATATACCGAAAGATTCTATTGACGGTGCAATTAAAAAAATGAAGAATGCTGACCATTCAGGACCAATTGTGCTGATTAAATCAAACGACAGGTCCAAGTATAAAAATATCGTGGATATCATTGATGAAATGGCAATTTGTAATATTGCCAGGTATGCTATCGTTGATCTGTCGAAGACTGAGACAAAAATGCTTGATTCAGCGCCAAGGTAGTTTAATCTTTTAAAATAATGTCCTATGGATTTACTTGGATTTGATGTAAAAAGATTTGACGAACTGGTTTTTAAAGTTCGCAATAAGGATTATGGTGCATATGATCTCAGGAGAAAATATAACCGTACCGTAACCATTGCTTCGATCATTGCCTTTCTGATAATGACCCTGGCTATTGGCATACCCTATCTTCTGGCAAAAATTGAAGAAGGGAAGAAAGTAATTGAAAATACTGTGGTGGCTGAAATGAGCGATATGAAAGCCCCTGAAGAAGCTCCTCCGCCCCCGCCACCGCCACCTCCACCAGAAGAAATTGTCCAGCAGGTTAAATATGTTGCACCAACCGTTGTTGATACTGTCGTAGAGGATAAAAAAGAAATGGCATCCATCGAAGATGTTAAAGCAACCACTACCAATGTTGCTCCCCAGGAAGATGTTATGGTTGTGCAAAAAGAACAGGTTGTAGAAGAAGCAGCCGAAGTCTTTACTATTGTGGAAGAAATGCCTATGTTCCCCGGTGGTGATGATTCATTGCGTAAATACATTGCCAAGTCGGTAAAATATCCGGAAGTAGCCAGGGAGAATGGTATCCAGGGAAGAGTATATGTTCAGTTTGTCGTCAACGGCAAAGGAAAAGTTGAACAGGTCAAAGTAGTCCGTGGAGTTGACCCGACTCTTGATAAGGAAGCTATTCGTATCATCGAATCTCTTCCCGGATGGCAACCAGGGAAACAAAGAGGAAAACCGGTAAAGGTTTCTTTTACAGTACCTATTAATTTTAAGTTGAGCTAGTAAATTAGAATTTTGTTTTCATTTTTTTT
>JAPLDU010000054.1 GCA_026391255.1 Bacteroidia bacterium
TGTTTTATGTCTGAAATTCGCGTGGATCAAATCCCCTCCTTGCTCGCAGGGAGGGGTTAGGGGTGGGTAAAAATTGAATGCATCAATAGCTTGAAATTTTAATAATTCAAAACAGTTTCTTAAATCATTGAGATGTTTACTAACTAATTTCTAATTTCAATTTTTAATTTCTTAATTTCTAATTTCTTATTTCTAATGCCTATTGCCTAATGCCTCGTATTCTCATTTTTCAGACAGATATTTCATGATTGCAATTTGCGAACGCAATTTTTTTTCACCGGTATTTGGTTTGTAACGATTGCTCAGTTGATCATCCAGTACACGGGCTTTCACATTATCGTGCCATTGAAGGTTCAGTATGTCTTTCAGTTCTTTTTTTAATTTGATATTATTAACGGGGCAGGTAACTTCCACCCGGTGGTCTAAATTTCTTACCATCCAGTCGGCGGATGAAATGAAAATTTTTTCATTGCCTCCATGATAAAATATAAATACACGTGAATGCTCCAGGTATTCATCCACAATGCTTATTGCCTGTACATGATTTTTCAGTTTTGGTAAATCCGTGAGCATACAAAATATTCCACGGATGATAAGTCTGATTTTTACACCAAATCTTGCGGCTTCAAACAAATGATCAATCAAGATTTCATCTGAAAGGGAATTCATTTTTAAAATCATTCCGGCTTGTTTTCCTTTTTTTGCCTGCCTGATCTCAAAATCAATGAGTTTAGACATATCAAGGCGCAGATTTTTAGGGCAGGTAATTAACTTACTGCATTCATCGATCATGTTTTTATTTTCTTTTGGTTTTTCCAGATATTGAAAAACACGTTCAATATCAGCCATGATCGTTGCATTTGATGTAAGCAGGCAAAAATCGGTATAAATTTTTGCTGTATTCTCATCTAAATTCCCGGTACTTATGAATCCGTATTTTTTGCTTCGGTTACCTACTATTTTTCTGATCACACATAATTTAGCATGTACTTTCATTTCATGAATTCCAATCAGCACATGAATGCCTTCTTCTTCAAGAATTGTTTTCCAGTATAAGTTGGCTTCTTCATGAAACCTGGCTCTCAGTTCCAGCATCACCGTTACCTGCTTACCGTTTCTAGCTGCATTGATCAGGGCATTCATGACTTTTGAACTGGGCGCAACACGGTAAGCTGTAATTTTAATGCTCTTAACATTGGCATCCATGGCTGCTTCACGAAGTAAATCAATCAATGAATCGAACGAATGATAAGGGAAACATAAAAGCACGTCTTTTTTTAAGACCACATCTGTGACTCTCGGTGAATCTTTTAATGCTGAAAGAGTGATGATTTTGCGATGTGACTTTTTCTTAGGAAAAACATCCGGGAAATTCATAAAATCCATAAAATTGTGAATTCGCCCCCCAGGAATTACTGAATCTTTTGAAGATAAATTCAATCGTTTGAATAAATATTTCAGCAATATTGAATCTATTTCTTTATCATAGACCAATCTGACTGTTTTTCCACGTTTTCTTTTCTTTATTCCGGCTTCAATTTTTTGTATTAAATTAGTACTTACATCGTTATCCAGATCAATTTCAGCATCACGGGTCACTTTGAAAATCCAGGCATTAAAGCGGTCAAGATCCATATGACCAAAGATGTATTTTAAGTTGAAACGAATGACATCTTCCAGGAGAATAATATGGGTCTGATTGTTATGAGAAGGAAGCAGGACAAAGCGGTTCATCACCCGGGTCGGTACTTCGATCACTGCAAATTTATGTTGGTATGCATTGGCAGATGACGACATCTGCACGGCCAGATAAAGTGATTTTTCCCTGAGATTGGGAAACTCAGGAATGCTTTCAATCATTAACGGAATTATATTGCTGCGTACTTCGCTGTCAAAGTATTGCTGAACAAATTTTTGCTGGGGCAGGGTCAATTGCTTTTCAGTTTTGATGAACACATTATTCCGCTTCATCTCCCGGATTATTTCGTCCCAGATCCTGTTAAATTCATTTTGCTGCAGCAACACAATCTGGTTAATATCTTCCATGATGCGTTTCGGATTCTTTTCCAGGTGCATCCTCAGTTCGGCCTTGCTCCCGAATTCAAGCATTCTCTTTAAAGTAGCCACACGAACTCTGAAAAACTCATCTAAATTGTTGGAAAATATTCCAAGAAAATGAATACGTTCTATCAACGGATTGCTTGTATCTGCAGCTTCCTGCAAGACCCTGCCGTTAAATGACAACCAACTGATATCCCGTATGATAAACTTTTTCTTCATATAAACTGTGACTTCCTGATTTATTACTTCTTTTTGTTGCTGTGTTTTACCACTTTAGCCTCAATATGGAAGATCAGTTCCTCTGCAATGTTTTTACAAAGATCACCGATGCGTTCCATCTTTTTAATGATGGAGTAAAGGTATAATGTTTGTTCGATCAGCTCAGGATACTGCCTGAAAAGGATTACGGAAGTCTTATGGGAATTCATATGAATCTCGTTGAGCAGGTGATCCTGCTTGAAAAGTTTCCTGGCCAGTTTGGTATCTTCATTTTCAATCCCTGAGCAGATTTCTGACATCATGATCAATGTCTGGTCGTACATTTCGTCGAAACGAAGTTCTTTCCTGATGGTGGCATCGAGCGGCTTTTCAAATTCGAGTACGAAGTTGGCCATTTTTCGTGCATTGTCGCCAATACGTTCCAGGTTTGATGCCGTGTTGAGGCATGATAAAACAAACCTCAGGTCAACCGCCACCGGGTTATACAATGCAAGGATGTTTTCCACGTCAAGGGTGATCTTCAGATCATAGACATCCACCCGCTTTTCATTTGCAATGATCTCGTGAACAATGTCCTGGTCCCAGGTATCCAGCGATTCTTTGTTCTTTTCGACCTGGCCCTTCACTAATTTAGCCATATCAAGCGTGTCTTGCTTTAACTGCTTCAGGGATAATTCAAGATTTATCATATTATTAGTCGTTAGTCGTTAGTCCTTAGTCCTTAGTCGTTAGTCGTTAGTCATAAGTTGGCAATTGTCAGTAATCAGAATGTCAATAACAATATTGTCATCTTTTTCACTTTATCACTTCATCACTTCATCACACAATCACCCTGACAATATGTTACTTATGACTATGGACTATTGACTTACAACTAAAATCATCCAAACCTTCCTGTCACATAATTCTGGGTTCTGACTTCCTTTGGGTTGGTAAATATTTTATTGGTTACGTCATATTCAATCAGTTCACCGAGATAGAAAAATGCGGTAAAATCCGATACCCTGGCAGCCTGTTGCATATTATGGGTAACGATGATAATAGTATATTTTTTCTTCAAGTCGATGATCAGGTCCTCAATTTTGGATGTGGATATAGGATCGAGGGCAGAGGCTGGTTCGTCCATGCACAGGATGGAGGGTTTAACTGCCAGCGCACGTGCAATGCACAACCGCTGCTGCTGGCCTCCTGATAAACCAATGGCCGATTTCTTCAGGTTATCCTTCACCTCGTCCCATAAAGCTGCCTGCATCAATGAACTGATCACAGACTCCTCGATCGTGTGTTTGTTGGTTTCTCCGTTTACTCTCAGTCCATAGGCAACATTTTCATAGATGGACATGGGAAAAGGGTTAGGTTTCTGGAAAACCATTCCTACTTTTTTCCTCAATTCGTCTATTTTAGTATCTTTCAAGTAAATATTCTTTCCTTCAATAAATACTTCACCAATGATTCTGGTATTGTCAATCAGGTCGTTCATCCTGTTAAACAGCCTGATAAATGTTGATTTTCCACATCCCGAAGGTCCGATCAGTGCTGTGACAGTATTTGTCTCAACCCTGAAATTGATGTTCTTCAGTGCTTCATAATCACCGTAGAAGAAATTCAGATTCCTGGTTTCAAGTATATACATGGATAGATATGAATTATGAGTTATGAGTTATGAATGATGAGTATCAGGTAACATTCAGGTTACCATAATATTTCAACTTCTTTCATTTTATTTCAACATATTTCTATAAATTTCAAACTATTTCTATTTATTTCTATTTTCTATTTATTTCTATTTTCTATTTATTTCTATTTATTTCTATTTTCTATTTATTTCTATTTATTTCTATTTTCTATTTATTTTTATTAGTAAAATAATTTCTCATAAAACTTGCTGTCAGGTTAAGAATAAGCACCATCACCACAAGAACGAAAGCTGTTCCGTAAGCCATGGGTCTTGTGGCTTCAATATCTGTTCCGCTTGTAACGAGAACGTATAAATTATAAGGAAGCGCCATCACCTGATCGAAAATGCTGGTAGGGAGTTTTGGCAGGAAATAGGCGGCCACGGTGAACAGGATGGGGGCTGTTTCGCCTGATACCCTGCTGATGGAAAGGATCATGCCGGTCAGGATATTAGGAAAAGCAGTCGGAACCAGAATTCTCCGTATGGTTTGTATTTTGGATGCGCCTAGAGCAAAACTGCCGAACCGCAGTGAATCATCCACAGACTTGAGCGCTTCTTCGGTGGTTCTGATGATGACAGGTAATACCATGAGTCCGAGTGTGAGTGAACCCGCAATGATGGAATCGCCAAAACCTAATTTATTTACGAACAATGCCATGCCAAACAACCCGAAAACAATAGATGGTACTCCGGCTAAATTATTAGTCATCAGTCTCATAAACTTTTTCAGTTTACTTTCTTTCAGGTATTCGTTCAAATAAATACCTGACAACACACCTACCGGGAATGCAAATATCATGCTTCCGGCGATCAGGCACATGGTTCCCACAATGGCCGGTAAAATTCCTCCACCTTTCATTCCATCTTTGGGCATGGTAGTAAGAAATTCCCAGTTTACCACTTTTATCCCCCTGATAATAATAAAGTACAGTATGAGAAATAATATTCCTATGATGATGATGCTGATCAACCTGAACAGGTTAAAAGCAATGGCTTGTTTCGTGTTCTTTTTCATTTGCTTTTATCCCTTATGAATTCCACTGAGGTATTTACGATTAAGGTTATAAGGAACAGCACGATTCCGAGAGCAAACAAAGCTTTGAAATGCAAACCTCCGTAAGAGGCTTCTCCAAGTTCTGCGGCGATGGTTGCAGGAATTGTCCGCACAGGTTGCAACATTGTATGTGGCATTATTGCAGCATTTCCGGTGACCATCAGCACTGCCATGGTTTCTCCGATGGCCCGGCCGATTCCAAGGATGGTTGCTGCTGTTATGCCCGATTTAGCATATGGAATGACTACTCTGACAATAGTCTGCCATTGATTGGCTCCCAATGCCATGCTGGCTTCCTGCATTGACCGCGGCACAGCCTTGATTGCATCTTCCGAGATAGTAATAATGGTAGGTAATGCCATAATGCCGAGTATAATACTTCCGGCTAAAGCCGTTTCACCAACCGGGATTGCAAAAATCTTCTGAATGAGGGGTACAACTATGATCAGTCCAAAAAAACCGAAAATTACCGAAGGAATGCCTGCCAGCAATTCGATCAGAGGTTTCAGAAAGAACCGCAGGCGGGGGCTTGCAACCTCAGCCAGATAAATGGCGGTGGCTATTCCAAGGGGAAAAGCGATCAGTATTGCACCGAGGCTGACCCATATCGTTCCCAGGATCAGAGGAAGTATACCAAACTGGGCAGCGGGTTGTGTAGTAGGATACCATTCTTTGCCTCCGAAAAAACCCGTCAATGTTACATTCCGGATAGGTAATCTTGTCCCTTTGAAGTTGACCGGAATATATTTCTCTGAAAAGAACATCAGTATATTGGGATGTTTCACTACCATTTCATTGAGTTTCTGGGGCAGGTTCTCAAACTCACTGCCCAGGTCAGCTTCAGTATAATATTTTGAAATGTCATCCATACTGAAAAGAAATATGGAATCATTGGTTCCACCTACTTCTTTCCATGTCATTATTTCACCATTGAAAATCTTTTTAATCTGTTCGGAACGAAGTTTTTTAACAGGATTGTTACTGTTTACGTATAGTGCAGAACCCTTCTCAACAGGCGAACTGGTAAAAAGGCCAATTCCTTCACTGAACAGGAAGATTATGATAAAAATAACCGCTAGGCTGGTAATGGTGCTACTGGTAAACAGGATGCCTTCGACAAATTTTTCGTAGTATTTTCTTATTTTTTTTCTCACAGTTCATGAATAATATTATTTTATTTCTGAAATATTGATGCGCTTTGGCAAAAAATTCCAAAAAACAAATCTCAAAAAACAAATAATAAACAATATCAAAATTTCAAATACGAAATGCAACGCTGGTTTTGAATTTGTCATTTTGTTGATTCGAATTTATTTGTAATTTGTATTTTGAGATTTGTGATTTCTTGTTTGGTTCTGGCTCCTCCAGGTTAGGAATCACCCCTTCTTTAAAGTGAATGAGAAACTGGATCCGATGCCGGGAGAACTCCTGACATGGATGGTTTGCTTATGAGATTCGATGATGTGCTTTACAATGGCCAGTCCCAGGCCGGATCCGCCGGCATCCCGTGAACGGCTTTTATCCACCCTGTAAAATCTTTCAAAAAGCCTTGGAAGATGCTCCTGGCCGATGCCAATCCCGTTATCAGAAATCTCAATCAGGATGTTTTCATCCATGTCATGAAACCCAACCCTTGTCTGACCTCCTTCAACACCATATTTCAGCGAGTTGTCGGCCAGGTTGATCAGTGCCTGTTGAATGCGTTCCTTGTCAGCAAAAACAAAAACAGGCTTGTCGGGTCTGGTGTCTTCCGTGAAGCTGAACCTTATCTTTTTCTTCCGGGCTTTATTTTCCAACATGTCAAATACCTCATGGCAAAGAGATACTATGTCAAACCTGGAATAGAAAAGGTTCATTTCACCGGACTCAAACTGGGAAATGATCTCGAGGTCCTCTACGATATTGATCAGCCTGTCGATATTTTTTTCTGATTTCTGCAGGTAGTCACGGTTAACATTTTTATCATCCAATGCTCCGTCCAGTAAGGTAAGAATGTAGCCCTGGATATTGAACAGGGGGGTTTTCAATTCATGGGAAACATTGGCCAGGAATTCCCTTCGGTAGGTTTCCAGTTTCTTAAGTTGCCTGATCTCTTCATTATGCCTCTCGGCCCATTCAGCAACTTCTTTATTTATATTTTCGAGGGCATTTTCACCGGTCATAGGTTTCACAATTGATCTTCCGTTTTCTGTTTTTGAATTATGTATTGTCTTATAAATGACCTTGATCTTTTCATATATGAATTTTTTTTGAATGAATGACAGTATTAATGTGGAAATTATCCATATCAGAACAGCAGTAAGCAGCATGATCAGCCAGTTCACATGAATTCCGGACAGGTAGGCTGAGGAAAAAAAAATGATACAAAACAGCAAACTGAATACTATTCCTGAATAAATAATAAGTTTTTCCGGCTTATGAACATTCATTTATATTAGAATTGATAGCTAATAAACAGAATTTGAAAATTTGAAAATTTGTTAATGTGATAATGTGATAATGTAACCCGTGACATGTGATTTAAGGATAAGTGACAGTAAGTAAAATGTGAATAACTCATCACACATCACTCATCACTCTTCACTCATAACTCATATTTATAACCAACTCCTTTGATGGTTTTAATATTATCGTTCTGTAGTTTTTCCCTGATCTTCCGGATGTGAACATCAATGGTTCTTTCTCCTACAATAATATTGTCATCCCATACTGAGGAATAGATCTCTTCACGGGTAAATACCTTGTTGGGTTTGGAAGTAAGAAGCGCCAGCAGTTCGAATTCCTTTTTAGGTAAAGTAAGTTCACGGTCATCAATCGTCACGCGGAATTGTTCTTTATTGACAGAGAGATTACCGACAGTATACGCTGAATTATCGGTTGATTTTTTCCCATACCTCCGAAGTAATGAAGAAATTTTACTTGTCAGCAGACGCGGTTTTATAGGTTTGCTGATATAATCATCGGCGCCGGCCTCAAATCCGGCAATCTGTGAGTAATCCTCGTTGCGGGCGGTGAGGAAGGCAATCACTGAATCCTGCAGGTAGGGAATCTCGCGTAACTCCCGGCATGTCTCAATACCGTCGAGGCCGGGCATCATGACATCAATGATGATCAGGTGCGGAATTTTTTCTTTTGCAACCTGGATGGCATTCCTTCCGTTGATTGCAGTATATACCTGGTAGCCTTCTTTTTTCAGGTTATAGCCAACAAATTCGAGTATGTCCTCCTCATCATCAACGATCAGAATTATGTATTCGGAGTTGTTCATTTTTTTCAGTTATTAATTCCGGATTTATGCTGCTAATGTACAATAATTCCTGATATGAAATTTATGGTAGTCAAAAGTCAATAGTCGTAAGTCATTAGTTGTAATTCGTAATTCGTAATTCGTAATTAATAAACTGCCCTGGCAATACCCGGTAAATGAGAAGTACCGGATAGCAGGGCAGTAACCTAAAAGCTAATGTGTGTTTTATTTACCAAGTGGAACGTAGCCTTCCTGCTGAACGATCTTTTGTCCGTCTGACGAAAGAATATAGTCGACAAAAGGTTTCACTTTTGATTCAACGGAACCTAAATAATATAAATAAAGCGGACGGGTAATAGGATAGGTTTTGTTCATAGCAGTCTGAACGGAAGGTTCGATATATGTTTTTCCCTTGTCATAGGAAACTTTCAGCGCTTTGACATCTTTATTGACATAGGCAATTCCGACATATCCGATAGCTCCTTTAGTCTGGGTAACTGACTGTACAATGGCACCTGTAGCTGGCATGAGAAGAATTCCTGTGCCATAGTTTTTACCTTTCAGCACATGTTCTTTGAAAAATTCAAAAGTACCTGAACTTGATTCACGGGAATAGGCAACAATGGTCTGGTCGTCACCACCAACTTCTTTCCAGTTCTTTATTTTTCCTGTAAAAATACCTTCAAGCTGTTCACGGGTGAGCTGTGATACTTTGTTTGCCGGATTCACAATCACAGAAATAGCATCATATGAAATGATCACTTCTTTGATATTATTTTTTCCAGCATCCTGCATTTTCATTTTTTCATCCATTTTCATGGATCTTGAGGCCATGGCAACGTCAGTTGTTCCGTTCTGAAGGGCTGCAAAGCCTACTCCTGATCCACCACCGATCACGGTGATTGAACTACCTGCATTATTTTTCATAAAAGTCTCTGATTCTTTCTGTAAAAGAGGTAAGCATGTATCACTTCCCTTCACTTTACAAACTACTTTTTTCTGTGCAATGGCACCGGTTATGGCAGCACTTATCAGCGCCATTACCATAACCATGATTGATAACTTTTTCATTTTAATATTTTTAAATTTATTGTTTTAATTGTTAGGTGTTTAGGCTTTAGACTATCAGACTATTAGAGAACAATGAATTTTCATTTTTGCTTTCCATTGCCTGATGCCTATTGCCTAGTGCCTTACTTAGAATTTATATTGTAACCTGATAGTAAGGACATTATCCTTTATATCCTTTTTATAGTTCAGTTTATTCGTGGTATCATAGAGAGAGGTATTTTCATTCGTCACCATATCATAATAAGTAACGAGTTTCAAATGTTCATTGAAATGCCATATCCAGCCAAGCCCAATGGTAGAGTATTTGATATCGGCAGCATTTGTGGCTTTGGCTCCTGAACCTGAAGTGACTGCTTTGCCAATATCTGTACCGGCCACCTTGGTGTTCGGGTCATATACGTCGTACTTCAGAACCAACTGGTGTTTTGTATGTCCCAGGTCCTGGATAAAATATACATAATATCCGCTGAAATCCCTGAGAAAGGTGGCAGCTCCAACTGTTTTAGTAGTGGTAATAATCACCGGATGACCCTGTGTATTCAAAACTGTATCGGTAGTTGCAGTCGCTGTGCCTGAAAGCAGAGCTGAAGGTGTATTGCTTGAAGAAGAACTACCTGCAGAAGTTCCGGAAATATATTCTCCTTTTAATTGTGTTATTCCGATCATAGAGTTTAATGCCAGCTGGAAATCAATTCCGACATATTTTCTCCCGGCGTAATCAGGTGCATTATTCACTTTGGTATATCCGAGTGCGCTGCTCTGGTACTGATATTCTGCCACTCCGGAAGCATCAGGCGAATTTTTGAAGTAACCGTTATAATATGATGCACCTAAACCAACTTTAAAGTTTTCATTCATAATAGCTTTATTGAAAGCAAAACGACCGATAAAATCCCAGCGGTTGTCAATAGCCGGAACATTTCCACCAGAACCATTAAATAATCCAAGGTCGAGTTTAAAAATGTTCCAAACGGAAGTTTTCCAGGGTTGAATGCTCAGTTTTGCTCCGAGGTCAACTTCTCCCGGGAAAATTGTCTGGACGAAACGTGAAAGCTCCGGTGATTCCCTGAGTCCCGAAGAATAATCGATTTCATAACCAAACGGGCGGTTGAACTGTCCTGCAGTAATGCTGAACATTTTGAGCATCGGTTCGGTGTAAGTCAGGTAAAACTCTTTTAAAGCAACTGCTTTTTCGGTGATGTCCATTTGTAAAACATAATTTGTAAGGGTAGTTGCATAATTGAATTTGATCCTGCCCCTGCGGATCATGAAGCGATGGTCAATGTTCTTGCCGAAATTTCCGCCGGCAACTGAAGCTTCCCCGGCCGAATCGGCAGATTGTCCCTGGAATTGAAAATATCCCGATATTTTCATTTTCTTCAGATCATTGATATCAGCATTGAACTGATCAATTTTACCAGGCAATGTGTCAGTGACACCTTCTTCCTGCGCTTTCAGCCTGTTAATATTTGCGCAGATAAACATAACAAATGTTAAAGTAAAAATTAAACATTTTCTCATTGTTGTAAAATTTTAAATTAATTTGATGCAAATGAAGTGTTTACACATTAATTGAATTTTATGGGTATATTAAATATGTGCTAACAGTTATCCGATCAATGTTAAGGGAATGTTAAGGAGTGATGAGTTATGAGTAATGAATTATGAGTTAGTCAATAGTCATGAGCGTCACGAGGGTCATGAGCGTCATGAAGTCATGTGTCAAATATCACTTCATCACATCATCACTCATCACTCATCACTCATCACTCATCACTGATAACTTATTATATAACATATCCACCATAATAATCTGGCAATGTTTTTTTTCTATTTTTGGCAGGTTAATTTCTAAATATTAAATGATAAAATATTAATAGTATGAATGTTCCAGAAAATTTACTGTATACCGAAGATCATGAATGGTTAAAACTGGCCGGAAATGAAGCATATGTAGGTATTACCGAGTTTGCACAAAGTCAGTTAGGCGACATCGTATTTATTGAGATCGAAACTGAAGGAATGAATCTTGCAAAACACGAAACTTTTGGTACTATCGAAGCCGTGAAGACTGTTTCTGACATGTTCATGCCTGTTTCAGGTGAAGTACTTGAAGTGAACAGCAAAGTGCTGGATCATCCGGAAATTGTGAACAGCGATTCTTTTGGAGAAGGATGGATGATAAAAATATCATTGTCTGATCCGGGTGAATTAAAGCAGTTATTATCACCGGCCGATTACAGGAAACACACCGGAGCCTGATTTCAGGCTGTAGGCTTTTATTGTTAAGAGTTATGAATTATGAGTGATGAGTGATGAGTGATGAGTGAACTTATGACTTATAACTTACGACTTATAACTTTATTAGTTTGTAATTGATACTGTTACTCCGTTAAAGGAGGTTTGGTATTGTTTCAGCGGCACACTGGCAGGTCCCTGTGTTACCGATCCGTCTAAGAGAAGGAATTTTGAACTGCAGCAATCCTTGCAAACTGCAAAGGTATGTGTCTGTTCAACGGTGACCCTGCAATTGTCCATAGGACGGAATGTGCATGTACGGTCGTAAGCCATAAACTGGTCACCAGAAACGCGGTAAATGATAATACCGTTTACGCCACCCGTGACATATACAAAATTACCGACAGAATTCAGAATGCTGAAATCCGGATCATTTAACTGGATGCTGAAGTTCACAGGGACATATGGTACTTCATCCTTCTTATTACACGAAAAAAAAGAAAGAAACAAACTTGCAATCAGCAAAAAGAAGATTATCTTTGATAAATTTTCAGGAAATTTCATCCGGAATTTATTTTATATGAATAAACTGACTATGAGCTTATAAATTGTATTATTAGAAACGTTTTGAATTTTTAAAAGTTCAAGTTATTGATATATTCAATTTTTACCCGCCCCTAACCCCTCCCTGCGAGCAAGGAGGGGAACTGATCCTTGCGAATTTCAGGCATATTACATAGCGTACAAACCCCTCCCTGCCAGCAGGGAGGGGACAAAGGGGAGGGTTAAAAAATTATATAATATCAATCAGACAAATAAGATAATTTATTTAGTTTAATTTTAATATTCAAAACATTTTTAAGATTAATGTTGATATCATTTTGTAATTATTCAAGTATGCAGGCTATATTCCTAACAGCCTAATAGCCTACAGTCTAAAAGGCTTGATTAAATAAACTTATTTTAATACTGTATAACATAATTATTTGAATAAAATACATTTGGTGGGGAATTCCTATTATTCATATATTTACAGATTTAATTTCAGGGATATTAGCCTATTATTGACATTCATAAACAGTGCATTATGGTTAGAAAATTACTTTTTACATCAGTAAGTTTACTGTTCGTACAGGCGTTGTTTGCACAAAGTGCGTTAAAAGGAAAGGTGGTTGATAAGGATACCAAGGAAGTTATCCCGTTTGCAAACGTAGTCATAGAATCTGAAAGCGGCAACCGGCTTGGCGGTGCAAGTTCCGACATCGATGGTATGTACACTATCAAACCGATTCCTGCAGGTAAGATCAATGTGAAAGCCTCCTGTATCGGCTATGGTCCGTACCAGATGAACGGAGTGCAAATTCTTGCTGATAAAATTCAAATCCTCAATATTGATCTGAGTTCTACCACCAAAGAAATTCAGGAAGTCGTTATACAGTCTTATAAGAACCCTCTTATCTCTGCTGATAACACTCAAACCGGAGTAACAGTGACCTCGGAGGATATCGCAAAAATGGCTGCCCGTAGTACGGACGCTATCGCAATTCAAGCGGCAGGCGTCTATTCAGAGAATGGTGAGGTCGGTAGTATTCACGGTGCCCGTGCCAGTGGTAATGTTACCTATATTGATAATATGAAGGTAATTGGTAACACAAGCCTGCCTAAATCGGCTATTGAAGAGGAGACCGTTATTACCGGAGGTCTTGATGCCAAATATGGGGATGCCACCGGTGGTATTACCAATATCACTACCAAAGGAGCTTCAAGCGAATTATACGGTGGAGTTGAATTTCTGACATCCCAGTATCTCGATCCTTATGGCTATAACCTGCTGGGAGTTACTCTTTCAGGACCACTATGGACAATAGATGATAAATCATCACCCGGCCATAAGAATGCCATTCTCGGGTATTTCTTTTCCGGCGAGGTTGGTTACGTGAAGGATGGCTCACCTTCTGCCATCAGTCTTTACCAGGTTAAGGATGATGTTCGTCAGCAGATCATTGATAATCCCCTTCGTGCCTTAGATGTTGGATCCGGTACAAACCTGAACGCTGAATTCCTCCACAGCGATGCATTTGAAAAAGTGAATGTGAAGAAAAATGCCGACAACAGATCCATCAACCTCTCAGGTAAAATTGATATTTCACCTTCCAAAAATCTTGGTATTGTGATCGGATTATCGGCAAACAGTTCCCGGAATGAAAACTGGAATTTTTCTAACAGCCTGTTTAACTGGGATAATAATTCCGAATCATATAATACCACTATGCGCGGATATGTGCGTCTTACCCAGAAATTCCCCAATAGTTCCGACGAAAAAGAAAAATCACTGATCAGTAATGTATATTATTATATCCAGGCTGATTATGAGAGAGATTTCGGCCTGACATGGGACAAGCATCACCAGAATAATCTTTTCGACTATGGTTACATGGGAAGATTCCAGACTTACAAAGCGCCTTCGTACAGTACTGACCTGAAGTATGATTCAATTACCGGGCTGTATGCTCATATTCAAGACAATAATTATGATACACTTGTCAAATACACATACTCCAATGTGAACCCTTATTTAGCCAATTATACCCAGCGATATTTCGATCTTTTCGGCTCTAATCATTTCCTTACCATGAATCCTGAACAGATACAGTTTGGTAAAGGCCTTCTTAACGGTGATGCCCCGGATGCTGTATATAGTATCTGGTATGTGCCCGGTGCGATTACAACCGGTTATTCAAAATATGATGACAACCAGTTTCGTGTATCAGCATCAGGTTCTGCAGATATCAAGGACCATGCAATTTCCTTCGGTTTTGAATTTGAAAAGAGAACATATAATGGTTATAATGTTGCTCCATATGGACTCTGGACTCTTGCCCGCGGGTTAATGAACAAACATATTCAACAGCTTGATGTGTTGAATCCCATTCCTGATTATCTGAAAGACCAGAACGGTAACTATGTCTATAATGACGATGGCAGCCGGGTGTTTATGGATACCATATCTTATAACAGACTATACAGCGCCCAGGATCAGGCGCTGTTTGATATTAAATTCAGGCAGCATCTTGGAAAACCAATCAATGGAACAGAATGGGTTGACCTGGATTCCTATGACCCGTCACAACTCAGTATTAATTATTTTGCTGCCGATGAATTATATAATAGTGGAAACTCCTATGTTAGTTACATGGGTTATGATCCTTACGGAAACCTGATTTCCAGGAAACCCAGCCTGCAGGATTTCTTTTCTGCATCGGTAAGCGATGGTGGTAAACAATGGCCTACCCGTCTTATCGCACCCTATGAGCCTAATTATTCTGCCTTGTATCTTCAGGATAAGTTTTCTTTTAACGACCTCATCTTCAATGTAGGTGTGCGTGTTGACCGTTTCGATGCCAATCAGAAAGTATTAAAAGATCCTTATACACTGTACGATGCTTTTAAAGCCGGCGATAGTGACGGAGGGAAATTGCTTGGTGGCGAGCGTCCTTCCAATATCGGTGACAATTATACCGTTTACGTGGATAATGTTTCAAACCCCACACGAATCATGGGTTACCGCAATGGAAGTACCTGGTTTAACTCATCAGGCACAGAAATCAATGACCCCCAGACCATTGCCTCGGCTTCAGGAATTGCACCATATTTGGTTAAACCCGATGTCACCATGAGTTCGGATAATTATGATGTATCCATGTCATTTAAAAATTACGAGCCCCAGATCACTGTGATGCCGCGTATTTCTTTTTCCTTTCCCATTTCCGACGTAGCTACTTTTTATGCCCATTATGATGTTTTGTCCACAAGGCCGGGAGACAATGTTTTAGATCCATCCAATTATCTCTTTTTCCAGGTCAGAAGCGCCGGTTTGATTTCAAACCCCGACCTGAAACCTGAGAAAACTGTTGACTATGCTCTCGGATTCCAGCAGAAACTGAATGCTACATCAGCTTTAAAACTTGAAGCTTATTACCGTGATATGCGCGACATGATTCAGCAAACCATGCTTTATGGCGCTTATCCTGAGTACAGGTACCGTACCTATAGTAATATTGACTTCGGAACCGTTAAAGGATTCACGGTTACTTATGATCTCAGACGAACAGGAAATGTAACTTTCCGTGGTTCATATACCCTGCAGTTTGCCAACGGAACAGGCTCAAATGCAGATGCAGCAGCCAGCCTTGTGAGTTCATTTCGATCAGGGTAAAGCTTATAACGGCCCGAAACTCTGGGGTAAGGATATATTGCAGAACACGGGAGCTAATCTTACAATCCGTACCGGTTCAGGATCTCCCTACACTAAAACGGATATTGTTTCAGGTTCCATGCAGGGTTCACAGAACGGATCGCGCAAACCCTGGAGAACCGTTCTTGATCTCAGAGTTGACAGGGACATTGCTATTCATTTAAAAGGTGAGTCAAAGGCAATCAAAGAAATGAACCTGAATGTTTACCTTGAAATAACCAACCTGTTGAATACTCAAAATATAATCAACGTTTATAGTTCAACCGGGAATCCGAATGATAATGGTTTTCTGGCGGCAGCTGCTAATCAACCTTTTATTAATTCCCAGGTTGATGCTGTTGCTTACAGAAATTATTATTCCATGGCTTACTTCAATAATCCCGGATTTTATGGATTGCCCAGACAAATCAGGTTTGGTATCAGTTTAGGATTTTAATTTATTGCATTACTGAAATTTAATATCAATAAAAATGAAAAGTTTTAAGTTTTTCATCCCTCTCATCTTTTCAGCTTTCTTTCTGCAAGGTTTTTTATTTGCTGAAAAACTTGTTACCCTAGGTAATCCTCATAATAACTATAAATCTACCGGTTCTGTTGCTTCCGGTTGTGTGATCCCCAGTACTCAGACAGAATTGCAGCTCAATAATGTGAGGGCGCTTATCATGACAGGTGGCGATATGTGGTGGGACCTGAAAGGCAAGGCCCAGTACGAAGTTCCCAAAGGATCGGGAAAGACCGCCCTTTTTGCCGGGGGAATATGGATTGGCGGAACTGACGTAAACGAACAGTTGAAACTTTGTGCTATCAGGTACCGCGAAAAAGGGACAGATTATTGGACAGGCCCTTTGATTGAATCAGGTCCTAACCGTGCAACTACTTCTTCAGATGTTTGCCTGCAGTATGATAAACATTTTGATGTTACCCGTGATGAAGTAGCTAAATTCCGGGCATGGTTTGCCTCCACCCCGGCTGAAAGAGCTGCCAATTATCCGGGTTACGTGATCCCTGATGTGATCATTAACTGGCCTGCTCATGGCGATGTGACAAAAGGATATGACTACCACCTGGCACCGTTCTATGATGCTAACGGTGATGATTATTATAACCCTTACGACGGTGATTATCCATTCTTCGACCTTGACGGTGCATTACCCTGCGGTACAACCCGTGAAAAACGGGTACCCCGTTTATTTGGGGACGAAACCCTCTGGTGGATCTATAATGACCGTGGAAATGTACATACCGACCCCACAGGAGATGCCATCGGAATGGAAATTCATGCCCAGGCATTTGCTTTTGCCACCAACGACGAGCTGAATAATATGACTTTTTATAATTATGCACTGATCAACCGGTCAACCTATACTCTTTTTAATACCTATTTTGGTGTATGGACGGATGCTGATATGGGCTATGCCTTTGATGATTATGTAGGTTGCGATGTGAAACGCGGACTCGGCTATCTGTATAATGGCAAAGATGTTGATGGCACCGGACAATTATATGCTTATGGCGAACAGCCTCCGGCCATCGGAATGGACTTCTTTGAAGGTCCCTACCAGGACCCTGACAACCAGGATAATGCAAGCAGTTGGGATACCTTGACCGGTAATCTGAACTGCGATGCAAACATCATGAACGGTAATATCAACGGGTTGAACTTCGGAGATGGAATCGTGGATAACGAACGCTGGGGAATGAGGAGATACATTTATTTCAATAATTGTGCGTCTGGCGGTCAGTGCGACCCTCAGGAAGCCGTTGAATATTATAATTTTTTAAAAGGATACTGGAAGGATGGTACACAATTATTTTATGGTGGTACAGGTTATTGGTCCGATCCTAAAACGTCTACCATTCCGTCGGATTTTATGTTCCCCGGCGATACAGACCCATGTGGATGGGGTACGGCCGGTGCTCATCAGCAACCCTGGGATGAAAAAACTGAAGACAATCCTCCCGGTGACAGGAGGTTCGTGCAGTCGGCAGGTCCGTTTACCCTTGAACCAGGCGCTGTGAATGATATTACCATGGGCGCTGTGTGGGCAAGGGCAACCAGCGGAGGAGCTTTTGCTTCTGTGAAAGCCGTTCGGCTTGCAGATGATAAAGCGCAGTTACTCTTTGATAATTGCTTTAAAGTCGTGAACGGGCCCGATGCCCCCGAAATGCAGATCATTGAACTCAAAAACCAATTGGTATTCCATCTTTCTAACCTTCCATCATCCAATAATTACCTGGAAAAATACAAAGAAAAAGACTTTTCTATCCCTAATCAGGTTCTCGTAAAGGATACTCCAATTACTGTTAAGGATAAGTATTACAAGTTCGAAGGTTACCAGGTGTTCCAGTTAAAAGACTCTACTGTTTCTGTGACAAATATACATGACGATAATCTTGCCCGGCTTGTTTTTCAGTGCGACATAAAAAATAAAGTATCCAAACTTGTGAATTTCACATGGTCAACTGACATGAATGCTAATGTACCTACGCTTGAAGCTTATGGCGACAGCATGGATCAGGGGATTAAACATACGTTTACCATTACGGAAGATATGTTTGCCACTGACGCCAAAACACTGGTAAATTATAAGAAATATTATTACCTCGCTATAGCATATAGTTATAACAATTATATGCACTACGACCAGAATAATCCGGACAGTATCAATGGTCAGAAATTACCCTATAAAGCCAGCCGGAAAGGAGCCACCGGAGCTATTAAAGCATATACAGCCATTCCACATTACAACACTCCGCAGAATGGAGGAACCATCATAAATGCCAGTTATGGCGCAGGCCCTATGATCACACAGGTGTGGGGCCGTAGCGGTGATTCTGTTTCTCTCGATCTTACCGATGAAACAATAAATGAAATAATGACAGGAGACCCGTGGAAAGCTAACAATGTAACCTATAAAAACGGTTTTGGCCCTATAAATTTAAAAGTGGTCGACCCCCTTAATGTTCCGGACGGAAATTACATGATCAAATTTGATACGGTGAATTATAACAAATATTTATTCAATATTTATGATTCAAAGTGGTACCTGGTGCAAATCAGCGGTTCTACTGCAATAGATACCATATATGCAGAATCATTGATAAGTTATGAAAATGAACAGATCATCCCGGAACTGGGACTATCTGTTACTATTACCAATTTGCCACAGAATCCTGACCTGGGGAATCTGCAATTGAGCGTATTGCCCGCTACTCTGCAATACAGTAATGTATCAAAGGCATGGCTTTCCTTTTTGCCGGACGAGAATAATGCAAATCCTTTTAACTGGATTCGTTCCGGAACTCAACATGACACAACTGATCTGCCACATAAAGACTATTATGTAGTAGGCTCCAGTTACGATAATAAATCTGCTTTTGGGAAAATACTGAACGGTACCTGGGCTCCATATAAATTGGTTTCTCATATCGAATGCGGATTGTCTTATGATTCAGCGGGTTGTTTTAGTTTGATTGATTTCAGACACGAACGACTTGCCAGTATTAATGTCGTGTTGACCTCTGACAAATCAAAATGGACCCGCTGTGTTGTAGTGGAAACCAGTGAAAATGATACTACAAATGCGGGTGTTCCAATCTCCGGAATGTCAGTTGAGCGTGGTGCCTTTAAATATGATATGCGCCGTTCTCCCTCAATAGATAAAGAAGGGAACTTTGCCACACCAGGTTCCGGCCCCAGTAATAACCCTGAGGATGCTAACTACATTGCCGATAACGGTATGGGTTGGTTCCCGGGTTATGCCATTGATGTGGAAACAGGAGCAAGACTGAATTTAATGTATGGTGAAGCTTCCCAATTACCCAATGAAAACGGAAGGGACATGAAATGGAACCCAACACCCAATGTACTTACCAAATTCGGCTGGACCAGTTATTATTCCGGATCAACAATAGCCAAAAGAGATATTTTATGGGGTGGTAAACATTTTATTTATATCATGGGTAATAACAACCAGCCCAAAGACAGTTTGCAAAACCAGTTCCCGTATATGCCTCCTTATGATGCAGGTAAGTACATTCAAAATCACTTTACAAGGTACAATTCAGCCCATACCTCAACTGAGAAAAAATTTAAACAAAGTATTTACAGGAATGCCATGTGGGTATCAATACCACTGCTAGTCAGTGATTATTCCACTATGACAATGGATCAGATACTGCAATTATCCGACATAAAAATAAAACTAAGAATTGCCAATCCTATAGCAGTCTCAGTAGCAACCCAGGCAGATCATCCTGACGAAGTGACCACTGATGTTTTTGGAGCACCAGTATACATTAAATATCCTGAATACACATTCAGCACTTCTGATATTGCCACAAAGAAAAATGACAATAATGCAGCCAAGAGTGCACTTGATCTGATTAATATTGTACCAAATCCATATTATGGTTATTCCCCTTATGAGAATAACCAACTGGATAACCTTGTCAAGATCACTAACCTGCCCCAGCAGTGTACCATCTCAATTTATAATGTAAATGGTACCCTTATCAGGAGATTCAAGAAAGACAGCGGGATTACCTACCAGGAATGGGATCTCAAGAACCAGTATTCAATACCGATTGCAAGCGGTGTTTACATCATTTATGTAAAAGCCGACGGAGTAGGAGAGAAGGTGATCAAATGGTTCGGTGCATTGCGACCGGTCGACCTGAATGCTTTCTGATCAGTGTGTTAAATAATCGAATTCGAATTTTTCAAAAAATACAGATATGTTGACAGCAGAAAAATCACGGATGTTTTCGTGGCACAAAACAGCGATTCAACTTACGGTAACAGCTTTTACATTGATCTTACTGTTTCCGGTTTTCTCCTTTGCCGGTAACGAACAACGCGCCGGTCAGGCAGGCGCCGGTGAGTTATTGATCAATCCATGGGCCAGGAGTACGGGATGGGGCGGAGCCAATACTGCTTATGCACAAGGCCTTGAAGCTATTTTTCTCAATGTGGCCGGCACTGCTTTTACCCCGCACACTGAATTAATATTTGCCCACACTACCTGGCTTACTAATTCAGGTGTGGCACTTAATTCATTCGGTTTTTCCCAGAAAATGGGCGAAGCCGGTGTTCTTTCCCTGGCAGTAATGACAGTCGATTTTGGTGAAATTAATGTTACAACCGTTGATCTCCCTGAAGGAGGTATCGGAACTTTTCATCCTCAGTATACCAACATCTCGTTAGCCTATGCCAAGGAATTTTCGAATAGTATTTATGGTGGTCTTACTATAAAAATATTGTCGGAAAAAACATCCAATACTGCTGCCAGTGGAGTGGCTCTTGATGCAGGCATTCAGTATGTCACAGGTTCCGACCGGCAGATCAGGTTCGGTATTACCATGAAAAATGTCGGCCCTACCATGAAATTCTCAGGTGACGGTTTATCATTTCGCGGCGATGTGCCTTTAACCGGTGTCAGCCTTACCGTTGAGCAACGTTCGGCCGAATATGAACTTCCCTCTCTTATCATGATTGGCGGATCTTATGATTTTAATATTTCTGAACGTCATAAACTGACATTGGCCGCTAACTTTACTTCCAACTCATTCACCAATGATCAGTATCATATTGGTCTTCAGTATGCTTATAATGATATCCTGTTTCTCAGAGGTGGATATGTATACGAAAAAGGAATAAACAGTACTGATGAACGTACAACTGTATTTACCGGTCCGACAGCAGGTATATCCATTCAGGTACCATTGAACACTGAAAAAGGATCTGTCTTTTCTATCGATTATTCATACCGGGCCACAAATCCATTCAGCGGTGTTCACAGTATCGGAGCCAGGGTGAGTTTATAAAAATATTCATATTTTTGCAGCATAAGAAAAGGGTCCCGGAATCCCGGGATTCTTTTTTGTTTTTATATATCCGGACATTAGTGATAAGTTATAAGTAATAAGTTATAAGTAATGAATTATGAGTGATGCTTTATAACTTATGCCTTATAACTTATGTCTTATATCTTTTTATTATTACTAAATTATTATCAGGGATATGTCTCAGATTTTTATGTCAGAAGAAGGCTTGAAAAAGCTAAAGGATGAACTGGAGCAATTAAAGCGCGAGAGGCCGAACATATCACGTCAGATCGCTGAAGCACGTGATAAGGGAGACCTCAGTGAAAACGCCGAATATGATGCCGCCAAGGAAGCTCAGGGTATGCTTGAAATGAAAATATCGAAACTGGAAGCTTCTGTTGCTGCCGCCCGCATCATTGATGAATCAAGAATAAATACCTCAATAGTCCAGATATTGAACAGGGTCAAGATACTGAACAGGACTAATAATAAAATCATGGAATATCTCCTTGTATCAGAATCGGAAGCTGATATCAGATCAAACAAACTATCAATTAATACTCCAATAGCTCAGGGCCTGCTTGGAAAGAAAGTCGGCGACGTAGTGAGTATCAAGGTTCCGTCTGGGATTATCCCTTTTGAAATAATTGAAATATCTAAATAGGCTTTTACGAGTTACGAGTTACGACTTACTACTTATGACTTACGGCTATAATCTGTTATCTTAATATTCCGAATCGATATAATGAGCATATTTACAAAAATCATCAAGGGGGAAATCCCCTGCTATAAGGTGGCTGAGGACAAGGATTATTTTGCATTTCTTGATATTAATCCTTTGGCAAAAGGTCATACTCTTGTTATTCCCAAACGCGAGACCGATTATATCTTTGATTTACATGACAATGAACTTGCAGGATTAATGATCTTTGCTAAGAAAATTGCAAAAGCAATTGAAAAAGTTGTTACTTGTAAAAGAATCGGAATTGCTGTGATCGGACTTGAAGTTCCTCATGCCCATATTCACCTGATACCCATTGATAAAGTTCAGGATATAGATTTTTCCAGACCAAAGCTGAGATTTACAGAAAGTGAATTCAGGGAAACAGCGGAGGCAATCATGAAAGAACTTGGTAACCAGTGAGTAGGGAACGAAGCGACGGGGCGAACGAAGAGACTGAGCGACGAAGAGACTAAGTGACAAGGGGACTAGGCGAACGAAGCGACGGGGCGAACGAAGAGACTGAGCGACGAAGAGACTAAGTGACAAGGGGACTAGGCGAACAAAGAGACGGGGCGAACGAAGCGACTGAGCGACTTGGCGAACGAAGCGACCGGGCGACTTGGCGAACGAAGCGACTGAGTGACGAAGAGACTGAGCGACTTGGCGAATGAAGTGATGAAGTGAAAAAATGAAAAATTCCTTAAAAATTTACTTTATGAACTTTATAAACTTTATGAACTGATTAACTCATCACTCATCACTCATAATTCATCACTCATCCATCGGGTATCCGGCAAGCTTCAGTGCATCAGCAAAATCCTTATGAAGATCATGATCGCTTTCGTATTTTACAGTGACATCTGAATTGTTCAAATCAATATCAACTGAAAGAACTCCTGCAAATTTTGATAGAGTTGATCTGACTTTTCCAACGCAACCATCACACTTCATGTATTTTACTTTGAAATTGTCTGTTTTCATATTTTCTGTCGTATGTTGTAAATCACCATTCACTATTCACTATTCACTACTCACCATTCACTCCGCCACAGGCGGATCACCATTCACTATTTTGATAATTCCCTGAGTTTGATTTGTGTCAGTATTTTTTTTGTATACAAGGGAAATTCATTATTCATCATCCAACTGTAATATCCCGGTTCTTTTCTGAATACTTCTTCAACAGCTACACCTTTATGTTTCCCGAAGTTAAATACTTCGATCCCTTTGTTATTCATGACTATTCTGCCAAGAAAATCTACATTTTCGTTATAGGAAGAAAAGTCTGACAGGAATTTCACATCGTTTTGTAAGTTATGATAACGTTCAAGTTGTGATTTGAGTACCTCATAAGTGGCCAGGGTGTCACCTTCGGCGCTATGTGAATTAATATGATCTTTTCCGCAGTAGAAATGAAAAGCAGCGGCCAATGTTCGTTGTTCCATCTTATGAAAAATAACCTGGACGTCGATGAATCTCCTGTTTTTCTTATCAAAATCGAGCCCGGCCCTGAGAAATTCCTCTGCCAGAATGGGTATGTCAAACATGTTGGAGTTATATCCGGCCAGGTCGCAGCCTTCGATATACTGACTTATTATGTGTGCCATTTCTTTAAAGGAAGGGGAGTCCTTCACATCTTCGTTCCTGATTCCGTGAATGGCGCTGGCTGCTTCAGGGATCGGAATACCCGGATTGATGCGGTACGTTTTTATCTCTTCTTTTCCATCAGGCAGAATTTTTAACAGTGAGATTTCAACAATACGGTCATTGACTATATTAATACCAGTTGTCTCAAGATCAATAAATACAAGTGGTTTGTTTAATTGCAGGTTCATTAGGCATTAGGCATTAGGCAATAGGCAATAGGCAATAGGCATTAGGCAATAGGCAATAGGCATTAGGCAATAGGCAACAGTCAATAGGCATTATGTAATACAATGGGCAAAAGTAAGAGTACATAATTCACATTTACGAATTACCAATTTTACTTATACCTGAAAATCAAAATAACTAATGCCTATTGCCTAATGCCTAATGCCTGATTTATACATTGATCATCATTGGCATGAGAAGCATTAGGATATCCTCACCTTCAGTTTCGTTTTCAACAGGCAGCAGGATACCTGCGCGGCTCGGATCGGAGAGTTCAAATCTTACCTCAGCAGTAGAAATGTTGGCCAGTAATTCAAGCAGGAAAATTGATTTGAAACCTATTTCCATTTCGTCTCCATCATACTGGCATGTTAATGTTTCGATTGCGGAGATGGAATAATCAATATCCTGAGCAGAAACGATGATCTGGTTGGCTGTAAGATGCAGCTTTATCAGATTGCTGGCCTGGTTGGAGAATACTGAAACACGCTTAATGGTGTTGTAAATTTCCATTCGGTCAATGGTGAGTTTATTGGGGTTGTTTAAAGGGATTACTGAATTGTAGTTCGGGTAGTTGCCTTCTACTAACCGGCAAATAAGCCTGTATTCAGGTAATGTAAAGAAAGCATTCTTTTTGTCAAACTCAAGCTGGACTTCATTTATGTCCTTTGCCAGGATATTTTTAATCAGGGAAGCCGGTTTTTTTGGTAATATGAAAGCAGCAGTCGCTTCAGCCGGATTATCGCTGCGTTTGTACCGTATCAGTTTATGTGCATCAGATGCAACAAATCCGATATCGGCAACCGACAACTCAATAAAAATTCCGTTCATCACCGGACGAAGTTCATCGTCAGCAGTGGCAAAGATGGTTTTACTGATCCCGGTATTCAGAATTTCAGATTTAATTTTTGACCTGATAGTTAATTCTTCATTCAGAACGGGCAATTCAGGAAAATCATCGGAATTTTGTCCCATCACATTATATACCCCTTTATCCGAGAGTATTTCCACCTTCATGGATTCATGATCGATTTTAAAAGTAAGAGGTTGTTCGGGAAATTCCTTAATGATATCATTCAGACGCTTAGCTTCAATTGCAATACTGCCTTCTTCTTCAGATTCCAGAACTTTTATGGTGGTAATAAAAGTAGTTTCGAGGTCGGAAGCGGTAACAGTCAACTCGTCTTTACTCAACCTGAAAAGAAAATTATCAAGAATAGGTAATGTATTTTTTGTACTGATCACCTTGCTGACAGTTTGCAGGTGTTTTATAAGTTCCCCGCTGGAAATAATAAATCTCATTTTATTAAATTTTAAGAATAAGACTATGATTAAAAACGTAAAATTAAGTTTAATTTGAGTCTCTCTATAATGTTGAAATAATGGAAATCAGAAGAAGGATTAACGATTTTCAATTTCAGAAGTATTTGAATCTCAAAAATCTAAAATCGTTGATCTTTATTCTTAAATCAAATGTATCTATTTTATGGAAAGACACTAATTAAGTTCAAACAAGACAAAGGTAATGAATAATAAAAATTATCAGCATGCAGGACAAAAAAAAAGCAGGATTTCTCCTGCTTCTTTTTTTAACGTTCGGTTAATTCACCTTATTTTGTAGGTGTTGTAGGAGCTTGATCTTTTTTAGGTTCCGGTTTCGGAGATGGTTTCACTACCGGTTTTGCATCGGTCTTCTTTGGCTCGTCTTTCTTTAATAACTTACCAGTTGCATCGTAGGTGAGAATTAACATGGCTGCCTCTTTAGAATCTTTAATATCTTTTGCTTCTTTCTTCACCATGACTTCAAATGTGAAAACACCCTTGGTGTCAACTTTGAATGCATGCTGAATTTTGTAATCTTTAAAATCCTTGGCAATGTTGTCGGTAATTGCCTTTGGAAGATCTTCGGTTTTCACCGAGGTTTTTGTCTGGGCGTTAGCGAAAACTACTGCCATGCCTAAAAACAGAACTAATGCTACTCTTTTCATTTTTATAAATTTTAATTGGTTAACTGGTGCAAACATAAAACCCGATTCTGTTTTTTTTCTGTAGTTTTTAAGATTATCATTTATTAACAGACTTTTATATATCATTCAGTATAATTATATGTAAATCAACCTGATGGATATAATCTAAGAAACTGTTTTGAATTTATAAAAAGTTCAAGTTATTGGAACATTTAATTTTTACCCACCCCTAACCCCTCCCTGCGAGCAAGGAGGGGAACTGAAATCTGCTAAATAAAAACATATTAAATAGCGGACAATCCCCTCCCTGCTGGCAGGGAGGGGACAAAGGGGAGGGTAAATAAATTAAATTATACGCTAATAATCAAGCTATTAATAAAATTCAAAACAAACTCTTAATTTAAATGAAATAAAGTAATGAATAATAAAAAAAGCAGGATTTCTCCTGCTTCTTTTTAACAATATCCGGTTAATTAAACCTTATTTTGTAGGTGCTGTAGGTGCTGGATCTTTTTTAGGTTCCGGCTTTGTTGTTGTTGTTGTTGTCGTAGTTGTTGTTGTTTTAACTGCTGGTTTTGCTTCGCTCTTCCTCGGTTCATCTTTCTTAATGAACTTACCGTTTGCATCGTAAGTGAGGATTAACAGCTGAGCATCTTTCTTTACCATAATTTCATAAGTGATAACACTCTTGGTGTCAACTTTGAATGCATGCTGAATTTTGTAATCCTTAAAATCCTTAGCTATGTTATCGGTAATAGCTTTTTGAAGATCTTCGGTTTTCACCGAGGTTTTTGTCTGGGCGTTAGCGAAAACTACTGCCATGCCTAAAAACAGAACTAATGCTAATCTTTTCATTTTTATAAATTTTAATTGGTTAACTGATGCAAACATAAAACCCGATTCTGTTTTATTTCTGTAGTTATTCCAAATTAACACTTATTAACATTTATTTCTGTAAAATCCAGTATAATTATATGTAAATCATTCTGATAAGTATATTCAATATTTATGCAATATATTGTACATATCTTTTTGACTATTGACAATCCCAGTCCGAGCGAATCAGCCGACCGTCCTGATTTGCTGAATCGCCTGAAATAATGTATTGGTTCTTTCTCCGTTTGACGTCCTGTGTTTTTTATGATCAGGGTACCTGGAACCAGGTTTATTTCTATTCTCCCATCCGGGATGTTATGCCTGATGGCATTGCTGATAAGGTTAGATATCAGAATATCAGCAAGATCAGGATTAATATTGATCAGAACATGCTCATCCGTCTTTTCGATGACTGTTAGTTTCTTTTTCTGGATAAATTCCTGGTGGTTTGAAAGAAATTTGCTGATTAGCAGAGCAAGGCTGACCGCTTCTTTTTTCTGGTATTGCTGGTTTTCAATCTTTGACAGCAGGCTGAGAGACTGATTCAGTCTTGACAGGCGGGTTGCTGCTTCATAGGCTGACTGGATCAGCTCCATCTTTTCGTCATCTAAGTTTTTGGTTTGTATCAGTAATTCTAATTTTGACCTGATAATTGCAAGCGGTGTCTGGGTTTCATGAGAAACATCCTCGGTAAATTCCTTCAGATTCAGAAAATCCTTCCTGATCTTTTCCGACATCATGGTAAGAACTTTGTTTAATTGGTTGAATTCAAGAACATTAGTACGTGAAAACACAATGGGCTGAGAAGTATGTACATCAAAATCGCTTATGATTTTAATAGTATCATAAAAAGGAACCCAGATTTTCTTGGAAACAAAATAATTGACAGGAATGAGAATGATACTTAGTGAGAAAAACATGACCAGCATAGCTAAAAAGATATTTTCAGTCAGGGTTTCAGAATAGATGGTAGGTCTCAGAATACTGATCCGGTAAGTCCTTCCTTTGCTGTCGTTGTCGAGATATACCAGATGGCGGTTTGGTATCATGTGATTCGCCAGGGTATCATATATCAGGGTGTCAATAATTCTCTCCTTTGCAACATTTGACTTTGCTACCTTATGATTGTACAGTATCACTTCAATCTGGTGGCCGAAAACTGTCGTAAAATCAGGAATATTGTTTGAATGTTCAATCTGTTCCTGGATGATTACTCTCTCGGTATGTAATGATTCTGATACTTTGGTATATACAATCGTTTTAATGAAATGGTAAAATATAATCCCGCCTGTAATAAATACCAGGATTGAGAATACCACATAATACACTGATGTTTTGGTTAAGAGTTTCAACTTGCTTTAAATTTGTACCCCATTTTGTAAATAGTTTCTATATAATCTGACCCGCCTGTTTCCATAATTTTTCGTCTCAGGTTTTTAATATGAGTGTAAATAAAATCATATGAATCGGCCATATCAATATCATCACCCCACAAATGTTCTGCTATGGATTCTTTTGTCAACACCCTGTTTTTATTAGTAAGAAAATACATCAGAAGATCATATTCCTTTTTGGTAAGAACCACTTCCGAATTATTAACAAATACCTGGAAAAGATCAGGAATGATCCTGATCTCGTCAATAATAATCTCGCGTTTGCCGCTGAAACTGCGTCTTCGCATCAGCGACTTGATCCTGGCATTCAGTTCTGAGAGGTGAAAAGGCTTGGTCAGGTAATCATCGGCTCCGATATCAAGCCCGATGATCTTATCGTCAGTAGAATCTTTTGCTGAAATTATAATTACTCCTGCTTCCGATTCGGTTGCTTTCAGTTCATTGATAAGTGTCAGCCCGTTACCACCAGGCAATGTCAGGTCAATGATCAGGCAGTCGTAACGGTACAATGAAATTTTTTCGCTCGCTGTTTGAAAATCAAGAGCTGCTTCGCAAATATTACCCTCCTGTTCAAGGTAAGTCAGGATGGAATCTGCAAGCGCCTTTTCGTCTTCAACAATCAGAATTTTCATTAACTGTCGGTGATCTGTTCTGCAAAAATAATACTATCAGAGTTTGTAAAGTAGAAAGTTCATAAAGTTCATAAAGTTTACAAACTGATTTACTTTGAACTTATTTAATTTCAACAGGATAATAAATATTGGTTACCCATTTGAGAGAATCTTTCTCTGTCAGGTTGTTAGTAACATATTCTTCCCAGGGTGGACCGGTGACTTTGACAGGATGGGTTTTTATCCATTCTTCCACCTGCTCATAGGTGGCTGCTATTCTGTCATATGGTCCGAAATGTACCGCCAGCGCCGCTTTCCCGGCTTTAATGTCTCCCTGTTCTATTTTTCCTGAAGTATTTATTTTATCAAAAACAGGATATGCGTTTAACATATCTACTTTCCCGGGCGAATAGCTAAAATATATTGAAATGGGTGGTTTGGATTTCAAAATGCTGGCATCAATTAAAAATTTTTGTAATTCAGCGAAGTTTTGCATGCTGACTGAACCGATATCAGCCGCCTTGCAGGTGGTGCGTATTCCAAAATAATGCTGGCCCGGAAAATTTATCACTTCAACATTGACCTTTCTGGTCGGAGGAAGTTCCCGGCACAGGGAATCAAGTGATTTCAGGCCTTTTTCAAAATCCTTACCCAGCAATTTATCCATGAATAACCCGAAATACCTTGCAATGGGATTAAAGCCCAGATCACTGATCATAATCCATGTTGCTTTTGTTCCGCCGGTATCCTTTGCAAACCTGAACTGGCAGAACGAAGGCCTGCTTTTCATAAATTTCATTTGTAAATTTACTGAATCGGGTGGATAACTTGCCGTTATTTTAAGCATACCATTCCCCACACGGGAATTTTCACTGCTCCATTTATAACTTGCACCGGCTCCTGCTTCCGGACCTTCATATTTTAACTCCATTTCCGGATCTATCCGATGCCAGGGTGACCATCTTTCCCAGTTCTTCAGAATGTTCACCTGCTCATAAACCACAACAGGTATGGATTTTATCACCTTTGATCTTTCCACTCTTATTTTTGACGGAAGAAACAATGAGATGACAATTAATAATATGATGATTACCAGTAATACATATGCAACCGACTTAATTGTTTTCATAAAACTATAAAAATTAAGATTAATACTCAGGTATATAGGCTGTAGACTTTTAGGCTGTAGGCTATTGGTAAAAAGTATCAGGTATCAGGTATCAAATCAACTCATCACTCATAATTCTAAAAGCCTAACAGCCTACAGCCTAATAGTCTATATTCAAGACAACCCTAACAGATACAAATTAAAGACTCAAAGAAATTAAAAAAATTCACTGTTGTCCGGTTAAAATGTTTGAGATTCTTCGCTTCGCTCAGAATGACAAGCTGTTCTGTAGATTTATAAGGGAGTGGGGTTACTGGAGGCTTCGCCTCCGGTAACCATACTCTTCCACCTCTTAAATGCTTGTCATTCCGAAACGAAGTGCAGCGAGGAAACTATAGTTTGTTTTGTCATTTTTATCGGACAAGAGTGAAAAATATTGAAAATAAAATTTAGCTGATTGGCAATAACTGAAAGCGATTAACAGAATAGCATGACCAGTGAAAAAATGGTAACCCCATTTATAAAACCCCAGTAGATTTCGGATGGTTTGTGAATTTCCCTGTAAAGCAATGATGAACCTGTGAGTCCGGCAGCCAGGATGATTGCAATGATTACCGGTTCAAGGTTAACAGCCATTCTGACTGACAAAACAAACAGCGCTCCTGAAAGTCCCCCGAGGCCGGTAAGATGAAGGCTGATATTGAATTTTGTAAGAATAAAAAGGGAAACAAAAGCAGATGTAACGACTCCCAGCATGAACCGTACCGGCAGATCAGGCACCCCGGTTTTTGTGAAAATGTAATAACAGAAAAAGTAGAAAATCAGGCAGATAAAGATGGGTACAAACTTCATATTTTCATTCTCTGGTGATGTTTTCCGCGTGATGGAGCGGAAATAAAAAAACAATACGAAACTTAGGGGCATAACAAAGGTAGATATGATTGAAATCGACATGATGATACCGACTGCTTTGAAGGGCAGATATCCCAGGTAGCCCGAAAAGGTTAACATCATATATACTCCCAGGCTCGGGATTATCATCGGATGAAACAGAAACGTGATTATTCGTGACAGTTGTTTTAACATAGGCATTAGGTATTAGGCAATAGGCATTAGGCACTAGGATTTAGAAATAAGAAATTGGTCATTAAACTTCCTAAAATTTGAGCGTATGATCTTTATGAACTTGATAACTTTATAAACTATTGCCTAGTGTCGTGACAACTTAATATTGAAGCATAAACTTAACACTGAACAAAGTTAATAGCACGATTTTAAAGCATTTTCAAATTTTCAAATTGTCTCATTTTCAAATTGTCTTGACACTATTGCCTAATGCCTAATGCCTCTAAAGTTCTTTCCTGAGGCGGGCAACAGGAATATCTAATTGCTCGCGGTACTTTGCCACTGTGCGCCTTGCGATATGATAACCTTTTTCCTTCAGGATGCGGGCCAGCTTGTCATCGGTAAGCGGTTTGTTTTTTGATTCATCATTTATGCAATCATGCAGGATCTTTTTTATTTCACGGGTGGAGACTTCTTCTCCTGATTCTGTCTGCATTCCTTCGGAAAAGAAATATTTGAGGGGAAAAATCCCGAAATGGGTTTGAATATGCTTACTGTTTGCAACCCTTGAAATAGTCGAGATGTCAAGTCCTGTTCTTTCGGCAATATCCTTGAGAATCATAGGTTTCAGCCTGGTCTCATCACCTTCAATGAAATAATTGTGTTGGAATTTTATGATCTCGTTCATGGTAAGGAGCATGGTGATCTGTCTTTGTTTCAGAGCTTCAATAAACCACTTGGCAGAATCAATTTTCTGCTTCATATAATTCACGGTTTCTTTGTCCTTCAGCGACTGTTCTTTTTTCTTTTTGTTATAATTTTCGAACATCCGGGCATAGGTACTGTTGATCCGGAGATCGGGGATATTCCTCTGGTTCAGGCTAAGCACCAGTTCACCTTCAGATTCTTCCAATAAAAAATCAGGAAAAATCTGCTGGTAATTTTTATTCTGTGGATCGTTGTATGAACCGCCAGGCTTGGGATTAAGCTTTAATATTTCATTGATGGCCAGTTTCAGGTCGTCATCTGACAGCCCCATTTTTTTTTTGATCCNNNTTCCAGAGCCCATGCGGCTTCTTTGTGGCCGTTTTCTTTGTTTCTGAGCTGAAGGATCAGGCATTCCCTGAGGTCACGTGCCCCGACTCCCGCTGGTTCCAGTTCCTGAATGATCAGAAGAATCTGTCCAAGTTCTTCAATATTGGTGGTGATATTCTGAGAGAATGCCAGGTCATCGGCAATATCAACCAGGTTACGCCGCAGGTAACCATCGTCATCAAGATTGCCTATCAGGTATCTAGCCAGATCATCTTCCCTTTTATCAGTCTTTCTAAGGCCCAACTGTTCTACCAGATATTCCTGAAAACTGACACCGCTCGAAAATGGAATCTCCGGTCTTTTGTCATCTTTTGAGTAATTACTTACCGTGTAACGATATGATGGGATATCGTCTTTCAGGTACTCATCAATGGAAACATCCTCTATAATCGGATGCTCATAATCACTGGTATCCTGTTCTTCTTTTTCTTCCTGTTCATCAGTACGGCCGGTATCGAGGCTGTTGCCATCATCCAGTACCGGGTTTTCTTCAATTTCTTTTTTAATGCGTTGTTCCAGCTGAATAGTAGGTATTTCCAGCAGCTTGATCAGTTGGATCTGCTGAGGAGAAAGTTTCTGTAAGAGTTTTAATTGTAAACTTTGCTTTAACATAAACTAAGAGCCAGTATCAGGTTGCAAGTTAATATTAATATACGATTTTACCTGAATAATAAAATAAAATATCAGTAGTTGTTCAGGAATTTAGTATCTTATTTCTGAAATATTGACGCGTTTTGGCAAAAAATTCCAAAAAAAAAATCACAAAAAACAAATAATAAACAATATCAAAATTTCAAATACGAAACAAACTACTTTGAATTTGTCATTTTGTTGATTGATATTTATTTGTTATTTGTATTTTGAGATTTGTGATCTCTTGTTTGGTTCTGTCTCGTCCACGCTAGGCTGAAGTTGATCAGAACTCCGCGTTTTTTGGAGTACGTGGAAATGGTATCACATCGCGGATATTGCTCATTCCGGTAACAAACAGGATCAGCCTTTCGAAACCCAGTCCAAACCCACTGTGCGGGGCGCTTCCGAACTTCCTTGTATCGAGGTACCACCATACATCTTTTTCGGGAATGTTCAATTCATTGATCCTGGCAAGTAATTTATCATAATTGTCTTCGCGTTGCGAACCTCCGATTATTTCACCTATTCTTGGAAACAGGACATCCAGAGCCCTGACAGTCCTGCCATCGTCGTTCATTTTCATATAAAAGGCTTTGATCTCTTTCGGATAATTGGAGATCATCACAGGTTGCTTAAAATGTTTTTCCACTAAGTAACGTTCGTGTTCCGACTGCAGGTCAATGCCCCATTTGACGGGGAATTCAAAATTTGTCCCGGAGGCTGAAAGAATATTGATGGCTTCGGTATAATCAAGCCTGATAAAATGATCCACCAGGACTGAATTCAAACGGTTGATCAGTTCGTTATCATACATTTTCTGCAGGAATTCAAGATCGTCACTGCAGTTTTCAAGGGCATAGCGAATGAGATATTTCAGCATATCTTCCGCCAGGTCCATATCATCGTGGATATCATAAAAAGCCATTTCCGGTTCAATCATCCAGAATTCAGCCAGGTGGCGGGGGGTATTTGAATTTTCGGCACGGAAAGTCGGACCGAATGTATAAACAAGTCCGAGAGCCAGCGCTGCCAGCTCAGCTTCCAACTGACCTGAAACGGTGAGCTTGGTTTCTTTCCCGAAGAAATCTTCTTTATAATTAATAGTCCCGTCTTCATTTAGCGGAGGTGCAAGAGGATCAAGCACGGTAACACGGAACATTTCGCCGGCTCCCTCGGCGTCGGAACCGGTGATGATTGGTGCATGAATGTAATAGAAACCATGATCGTTGAAATATTTATGTATGGCAAAAGCCATGGCATGCCTGATCCTGAGCACAGCGCCAAAGGTGTTGGTGCGGGGACGCAGATGTGCAATCTCGCGTATGAATTCAAGAGTATGTCCCTTTTTCTGCAAAGGGTAGGCTTCGGTATCTGCGCTACCATAAATAGAAATACTGCCGGCATGTATCTCGACCGACTGCCCCTGTCCCTGCGATTGTTCCAGTGTGCCTGTCACACTGATACAACTGCCGGTAGTTACCAGTTTTAAAAGTTCTTCATCGAATTCAGGAACATTCACCACCACCTGGATATTATGAATGACTGAGCCATCATTAAGTGCAATGAATGCTATGTTCTTATTGCCACGCTTGGTACGTACCCAGCCGTTCACGGTAACCTTACTGCCGAATGAATCCGATAGTAAAAGATCTTTGATCCTCTGTCTTCTAAGTGCTTCCATCTTTGTTTCTGATAATTGCACAAAAATATAACATTGATCTGAAATATCAGCTTAAAATTCAGATTGAATGAAAATTCAGGAGAAAGGCATTAGGCATTAGGCAACAGGCAATAGGCAGCAGGGATTAGGCATTAAGAAATAAACGGTATTTATAGAATTTTCGATTATTCGAATGCTCGATTGTCAGATTATTTGTATATTTGAATGTTCATATTTTCAATCTAATGACTATTGCCTGTTGCCTAATGCCTAATGCCTATTAATAAAAACTGAAATCATGGCTGAAAAAATATCCCATTTTGTTCCTTTACTGGTAATTGCTTTCCTGTTTTTATTGTCAGGCACTATGGTATTTATTAATAAAAAACCATTGATTATCAGTAAGAGGGTCTATCTCAGTATCTTCCTGATAATATTTATTGGCCCGGTAATAGAGTTAATATCGAACGGAGTATCTACCGCTTCAATGTATTTATCATTCGGTATTATTTTATTGATGATCGCATTTATGGCATATTATCTGAGCGGATATATCATTATGGGGGTCAATGGTGACGATTTTACCAGGGCTCTGACTGAAACCCTGACCGGAATGGGCTATAAATACGAGATGAGTTTTTCATCTATTCGTATAAAAGAACCTGAAATGGAAATCTATATCGCCATGCAGTCCTGGATTGGCAGCGGGCAGATCAGGATGCGCACAAAATCAGGCAAAGAAGATTTAAAAAGGATTATTGACTCTTTGAAATCAAAAAATATTAAACCTAATTTCATCACCCCAGGTTTATATCTGTTCATGGGTGTTGCTTTTATTGTGATGGATATTCTGATGTTCACAGGGAAATAACACACCAAATATATATGCCGGCAGGTTCATCATCCGGCCTGAACGGTCTGAGCATATTGAATGACAGATATTCAAATCATTAAATCTAATATTTTTGTCTTTTCAATAAAATCATTGATCCATGAAGGAAAAATTTCAGATATATAATACATTAACCCGAAAGAAAGAAGTATTTGAAGCTATCAATCCGCCCCATGTCGGTATTTATGTTTGCGGACCTACGGTATATGGTGACCCGCACCTGGGACACGCACGACCGGCCATTACGTTTGATGTTCTTTTCAGGTACCTGAAATTTAAAGGTTATAAAGTCAGGTATGTACGTAATATTACTGATGTGGGACACCTGGAAAATGATGCCGATTCCGGTGAGGATAAAATCGCCAGGAAAGCCAGGATTGAGCAGCTTGAGCCAATGGAAGTGGTGCAGTATTATACTTACAGGTATCACAAATTTATTGAAATGCTGAATGTATTGCCTCCTTCCATCGAACCTGTCGCTTCCGGCCATATCATTGAACAGCAGGAACTCGTCGAAAAGATAATCGAAAACGGCTATGCCTATGAAAGCAATGGCTCCGTTTATTTTGACGTGGAAGAATATAACAAAAAATACATTTATGGTAAACTATCAGGTCGCCGGATTGAAGAACTGATGGAGAATACCCGTGAACTGGCCGGACAGGAAGAAAAGCACAACAATGTTGATTTTGCTATCTGGAAAAAAGCAGGACCTCAACACATTATGCGATGGAAATCAAAATGGAGTGAAGGCTTCCCGGGCTGGCATCTCGAATGCTCGGCCATGAGCACAAAATATCTTGGATACAAATTTGATATTCACGGAGGTGGAATGGACCTGCTTTTTCCCCATCATGAATGTGAAATTTCTCAGACTGTTGCTGCCTTTGGCCAGGAGAGCGTAAAGTACTGGATGCATAATAACATGATCACGATCAATGGCCAGAAAATGGCCAAATCACTCGGGAATTTCATAAACCTCGAGCAGTTGTTTACCGGCAATCACCCGATGCTGCAGCAGGCATACTCACCTATGACCATCCGTTTTTTCATACTTCAGGCACATTATCGCGGAACGCTTGATTTTTCCAATGAGGCATTGCAGGCAGCAGATAAAGGACTGCAACGGCTGTTTGCCGGAATTAACACGCTTGAAAAGCTGAAAACATCAGATAAATCCACAGTCAATATTAATGAATTGTCATCTCTTTGCCTGGAAGCCATGGACGATGATATGAATACCCCGATACTGATCTCCCACTTGTTTGACGGGGTTCGTATGATCAATTCCGTAGCTGCCGGAAATGAAAGCCTGACACAGGAAGACCTCAGCAAGTTAAAAAAGTTATACGGTGACTTTGTAACTGATATTCTGGGACTCACTGATGAAAAATCCGGTTTAGGCTCTGACAGCTTACTTAAAGAAGTGGTCGATCTTTTACTGCATGTCAGAATGGAAGCCAAGGCGAAAAAGGACTATGCCACATCGGATAAGATACGTAATAACCTTACTGCCATGGGATTTGAGATCAAAGACAGCAAGGATGGTTTTGATTGGGAATTACCCTGATCAGATTAAAAAAATCATCAGAATGAGAATAATCATTTCAATATTATTTTTATGCCTGGCACTTGCCGGGTGTGTTCGTAATTCAAGTAATGTTGAAAAGGAAAATTCAAAAGCTGAACCAACCCAGGTAATTCCTGCTTTCAATGCCGATTCGGCCTTTAGTTATGTGAAAATGCAGGTGGATTTCGGACCAAGGGTTCCCGGCAGCAGTGCTCACCAAAAATGTGGTGATTATTTGGTTTCTGCCTTTAAAAAATATGGTATCACAGTAATTGAACAGAAAGCCAGTGTTGAAGCATACGATGGTTCACAATTACCCATGCGAAATATCATAGCCCGCATTAACCCCGAAAGTACAAACCGCATATTTATAGCGGCACATTGGGATTGCAGGCCCTGGGCTGATCACAGCTCAAATCCGCAATTCAGAAAAAAGCCGATTGACGGTGCCAATGACGGCGCCAGCGGAGTGGGTGTATTGCTTGAAATTGCAAGGCTTTTGAAAGATAAAAAGATAAGGATTGGTCTCGATCTTATCTTATTTGATGATGAAGATTATGGTACACCTGAATTCAGAAAAGATATTGAAAAGGAAGACAGCTGGTGCCTGGGAGCACAGTATTGGGCTCAGCATCCGCATGTTACCGGGTATTATGCCAGGTATGGTATTCTTCTTGATATGGTGGGTGGGAAAAATGCAGTGTTCTGCCAGGAAGAATACTCAAAAACTGTAGCTCATGACGTGGTGGATAAAGTCTGGAATACTGCTGCAAAAGCCGGTTTTTCAGGTAGTTTCTCTTTTGACCAGGGAGGCAGGATCATTGATGATCACTTATTCATAAACAGGATAGCCCATATCCCTTGCATCGACATCATCCAATATGATTCCGGTACTGATTCTGGCTTTAATCCTGTCTGGCATACTGAAAATGATAATATGAAAAATATTGACCCCACGACATTAAAAGCTGTTGGCCAAACTTTACTCGAAGTGATATTCGGTGAAAAATAAACAGGCAATATAAAAATCTTTGCGCCTTCGCTTGAGTATATAATCACGCAGAGACGCAAAGAATAATTATTTTAAACTCAGAAAGATTTTTTATCGCAGAACTACTATCTTTTTGAAGAATAAAGTTTTATCAGTTAAGACTCTCAGGAAATAAATACCTTCTTTCAGACTTTTTGCATCAACATTCAGATCATTGCTCTGAATACCTGACTGAGTGAGGTCTGTAATTACTTTTCCAGAACCATCAGTGATCTGCATTGAATTGATTTTTGAACTTTGGGGATAATGAATCCGGAAGTTTCCCTTATTTGGATTAGGTGAAACGGTCATCATTGCATTTTCAATATCAGCGATATTCTGAATTACTGTAACATTTATTGTATCAAAAGCAGGCAATCCATGGGAATTCTTCACAATCACAGAATAGCTTCCCTGGGCCGTCACATCTAATGTCTGGGCTGTGCCAATAATAGCTGGTTGCGAATCTTTATGCCACTCAAAAGTATAACCTGCACCCAGGCCGGCGTCTAATGTCAAGGTATTGCCTTCAATAATAGTGGTATCATTACCAAGGTCTACACTGAATGAACCGGAAAAATCAAGGGACAGAGAATCTACCAGCATCACACTGCCTAATTGACTGCTCAAAGCATTGGTGGGTGATATGATTATATTCAATGTATCAGGAGTCAGAATTGAAGTATATTCCAGTGTGGCTTCGAATCCGGCATAAGTACTGGTTGCTGTGGATATCTGCACTGCCCCGGCTGCCAAAGTATCGGCAATATTATTCTCAGTATTGAACGTGGTCAGATAAATAACTGCAGTGCAATTATCTCCGGTAGCCGGAGCATATTTATAATAACCCTTGAGTTTTGATGGTCGCAAAGTAAATCCAATACCACCATTGATCTGGGTTTGTTGTGTTGCAGCATTATAATGAATAGTCCCAAGTGTCAGAAGGCCAGGTATAACATAGGTAAGAATGGATTTTGGTTCCATTCTTACTGCAAAACTGCCGCTGTAAGCATCGGTATCCTGAGTGGTTGTTACCACGTTGAATGGATTTACATCTGTCAGTGCATTGGGAGTATCCCAACTCACCGGATTCATATATCCGGTAAAGGTATTCCACTGCTCAAAATCTGCATTCGGGATTGTTTGGGCTTTCAGGTTTTTCCCGGATGACAACAGAATCAATAATACGATAAAGACATAAAATTTTTTCATATTGATGGATTAAATTTATAAAATTATTTATTACATTGATTATCAATAAAATATTAAATTACATATATATTTTTCATTATTATGACGAATAAAATTGTCTTCCGGTTGCAATAAAAGTAAAATTCAGGTAAATTGTTCACACAGGATATTTTTCAAAGGAAACTCCGGCGGTAAAGAAGCGATCAAATCAGATTAACAGAGATCAACAATCATCCGCTCTGCCCGAATGCAATGCCAGATCAGGTGAAGATGAGTTTATAACCGGTGCCATGTATGTTGATAATCTCAAGCCTTGGTTCTTCTTTGAGTAATTTACGCAATTTAGTGATATAAACATCCATACTTCTGGCATTAAAATAGGAATCGTTTTTCCAGATCGCCTGCAATGCTGTTTCCCGGTTAAGAAGTTGATTCATATTAATACACAGCATTTTTAGCAGTTCTGATTCTTTGGTGGTAAGTTTTATTACCTTGTCATTATTGGAAAGTAATTGTTTATGAGAGTTAAATTCGAATCTTCCGAGGTTGAAAACCGGACTGTCAACCATGCTTTCATTTTTCTTTGACCTCCTGAGAATGGCTTCCATGCGGGCGATCAGTTCTTCCATGCTGAATGGCTTTTTCAGGTAATCATCTGCACCAATCCGGAAGCCCTCGATAATATCCTCTTTCATAGATTTGGCTGTAAGGAAGATAATTGGTATGCCACTATTCACCATCCTTATCTCACCGGCCAGTGTAAACCCGTCTTTAAAAGGCATCATGATATCAAGCAGACAGATATCATACTGATTTTTCATAAATGATTCGTAGCCTTTGATTCCATCACTGAACAGATCAGTCTTGAATCCTTTCATGTTCAGATAATCACATAGCAGGCCGCCCAGGTTTGTATCGTCTTCAACAAGCAGTACTTTTGTCATTTCAGAAAATATTTTGGCAAAATTAAAAAACTGTTTTGAATTTTAATTATTTCAGTTATATTATTCATATTCAACTTCTTTTGCTTGCCCAAAAGAAGCCAAAGGGACACTACTAACGATGCTTCGATACCGGCCATTGAGCCTGTCGAAATGGCATGTTGTATTCCACACCGTAAGTTACTCACCCCGACAAGTCGGGGTTCGTGAGATCGCTTCGCTTAGTTCGTGGACGTCTTACGCACAGGGCTTTCATGGTTACATTTATATATAATGAATAAAGGGAAAGTCATTTTAAAATATTTTCATAATAAATTGGATGCGAAGCATAAAATATAAAATTCCTTATCAACGAATTGCTGTTTGAGTGAAGTCGAGGATGGTGTCTGAGCTTGCCGAAGACCGAGACGGAACGAGTTCAATTCGTTAAGTCTTTTTTGCATACTTTTTGTGACGACAATCTTTTTTGCATACTTTTTGTGACGACAAAAAGTATGAAGAAAAAAATGCATAAAATTATCTGGTAAGAATTCAAAACAATTTCTAAAAAACAATTAGAAAAATTCAGATATGTATTCTCATCTAAAAGAATGCTATTGACGAATATTTTCTATTTTTAGAGTTTATTTTGAAATTGTTGACTTAAATGAAATGATACAAATTTTTCACCAAATTTAAACGCAATAGACGCAAAAGCCGCTAATAATAATAAAAGAAATATGAAAAAAGTATTGTGGTTCATTCCCTTGTTATTTCTGGGGTTTATAAATGTCAATCTATGCCTGGCCCAGGAAAAATTCCAGATAGAGAAGGGCAGCCCTCTTTATGTTGAGGTATATAAGCTAAAAAACGGTCTTACGGTATATCTGAACGAAGATCATACCCAACCAAACGTTTTTGGGGCCGTGGCAGTCAAAGGTGGTGCTAAATGCGATCCGCCGGGACACCCGGGCGTAGCACATTATTTTGAGCATATCATGTTTAAAGGGACCGACCAAATGGGAACCATAAATTATAATGCCGAAAAAACCTATCTCGACAGTATCAAAATTTTGTATGATAAGCTGGGAACCACCAATGACAAGGTTTTCAGAAAAACAATTCAGCGGAAGATCAACGAATTATCAATAAAAGCTGCCGATTATGCCATTCCCAATGAAATAGACAAAATCATTGAAAGAATGGGAGGTACGGGCCTGAATGCCTTTACAGCAAAGGAATGCATTGTGTATCATAATTCTTTTCCGTCAGACCAGATTGAAAAATGGATCGAGATATACAGCCACCGTTTTATTCACCCGGTTTACCGTCTTTTCCAATCGGAACTTGAAGCCGTTTATGAGGAAAAGAACATGTCCATGGACAATCCCATTAATACGATGTTCGAACTTTTTGAAAGGAATATGTACAAGGTGCATCCTTACGGAAACACGGTACTTGGTGAGGTGGATAACCTTAAAAACCCTTCACTCACGGCCATGGACCAGTATTTCCAGACTTATTATGTGGCCAACAATATGGCGCTTGTTCTCAGTGGTGATTTTAATTCAGAGGAGATAAAACCACTTATCAATGAAAAGTTCGGAGTTTGGCGGAGCGGTGTAATCCCTGAATTTCCGGTCTATAAAGAAGAAGCTTTCAAAGGCAGGGAAGCAATCAGAAAAAGGATGACCCCGATCAAGATTGGTATGCTGGGTTACCGTACGGTTCCCAATGGACATCCGGATGAGGTGGCAGTCCTGGTATGCAATGCCCTGCTCACCAATGAAGCATCCACCGGTTTTATCGATAAATTATCCCTTGAAAACAAACTGATGTCCGCAGGATCATTTAACAATAATTATAATGATTACGGCGCTACCATTCTCTTTTTCGTGCCTAAAGTGATCGGCCAGTCCTTCAGTAAAGCCGAGAAACTGATATTTAATGAAATAGAAAAGCTGAAGAAAGGTGATTTTACAGATGAACAGCTCGAAGCTATTAAAACCGAGATTTACCGGCAATTTGAATCAGGCCTCGAAAATAATGAATCAAGAGCTTATTCCATATTTAATTCCTTTATCGAAAACCGTAAATGGGAGGATGTGATGAATATTCCTCAGAAAGTCCGGAAGATCACCAAAAAGGATATTATGGATGTGGCTAATAAATATTTCGGTGATAATTACCTGGTGCTTGAATCAAAGACCGGTTTTCCAAGAAAGCATAAATTAGACAAACCTGCTTTTAAACCCATAGTACCAAAGAACTCTGAAGCAAAATCAGAATTTGCAAAGAAACTGGAAATGATGCCTCTTAAATCTGTACAGCCAAAGTATATTGAATTCGGGCAAATGATGCCCGGCCTTAAACATGATGTTGAATATACCGATATCTCTTCAAACTCGCATTTTTATTATACTTCCAACCCTATCAATGATATTTTTACATTGGTACTGGAATTTGGAGTGGGTTCTGAAAAAATCCCGTTATTAAAACCTGCCACAACCTATTATAATCTCATCGGAACTGAAAAACAAAAGGTTGATGAATTCAAAAAGAACCTGCAAAAAGTAGGAGCCAACCTGTCAGTATATTGTTCGGATAGTTATCTCAGATTTGATATTACAGGTCTTGATAATAATTTTACCGCTACACTGGCACTGGTCAACGAATTAATTACCTCCCCACAGGTTGATAACACTAAGATAGCGAGGTTGGCGGAAGAGGCAAAAACCAATATGAAGTACGAGAAAAAAGACCCGCATACAATTTCCGAAGCATTATTCCAGTATGCACTTTACAATAACAAATCGGAGTTTCTCGACAGGCTGTCATTAAAAGAAACAAAGCACCTGACCGCCGACAGCATTGTGGCAGCGGTGAATAAGGCCATGAAGTATGAACTGAATATTCATTATGTGGGTCAGAAAGATGCGAGCGATGTGATTGCCGGCCTGAAGAAAGAAATTCCGGCGGTGATGTCCCCTTCAGTGAGAAGTCAGTCGCCGGTGTATCGTCAGCGACAGGAATATAAGGAAAATACCATCTTTTTCGTTAGCGATAAAAAAGCAATACAAAGCCAGATCAATATGAATATCGAAGGTAAAATGAATACTGTTGAAGAAAGAGGACTGGCCAATGCCTTTAATAAATATTTCGGCTCTGATATGTCATCTATAGTTTTCCAGGAAGTGCGCGAATTCAGGTCTCTTGCTTATGGGGCCTATGCCTGGTATGGTCCTGCATTTTATGCCGATAAGCCCGGCTGCACAACTGCATGGCTGAGTACACAGAGCGACAAAACTATGGATGCATTGCAGGTAATGAACGACCTGATCCTGAATATGCCGGCCAAACCGGAAAGGCTGGAGATTATTCTTTCATCACTCATTCAGTCAATCAATTCAAACAGGCCCGGTTTCCGGAATATGTCAGAAGCCGTGGAAAACTGGAGAAAACAAGGCTACACCCAGGATCCGAATAAGAGTTTCATGAAAACCTATGCCAGTATGAAGTTTGATGATATCATGAGTTTCTATAACAATAACATTCATGGCCGCCCCATCCTTACTACCATTCTTGGAGATAAATCAAGATTTAACTTACAGGATGTGTCTAAGTTCGGTAAAGTGACCGAGATGAAGAAAAAAGTTTTGTTCAGGGATTGATGAACAGGCACCAGGCACTAAATTAATTTGAAAATTTGATAATGTGCAAATTTGAAAATTAAATCCGTTTCACGGGAATAAGATTAGCAACAATATGTTGGTAAGTTTTGTTTCCTAAGCGTATAGAAATATTCATGATTAATTGAAGAGTTGAAAGTTCGATTGTCCAACTGTCCAACTGTTTGAATGTTCCATGTTGGATTTTTGTAAATATTTATTTTTAATAGATTCAATTTTCATATTATCACATTATCACATTATCACATTATCAAATATTTTATCTATGTCAGTATTAATGGAATTTGCGATGTTCCCGACTGATAAGGGACAGAGCGTCAGCAATGAAGTAAGCAGGGTAATTGAAATGATCAGGAATTCCGGGGTCAGATACAAACTAACAGCAATGGGAACCATCGTGGAAACTGATCATCTGTCCGAAGCAATGGAAATTATTCAGAAAGCCTATGCTGTGCTTGAAAACGACTCATCCAGGGTATATTCCAGCATAAATCTTGATATCAGGAAAGGGAAAAATCACCGGCTCGAGGGTAAAATTCAATCCATTGAGTCAAAAATCGGAAAGGTTGAAAAATAATACAGAGTTCTGCGTTCGGCGTTCGGCGTTCAGGAACTTTAATGATTAATCGTAACTCATTGTCACATTACCACATTATCACATTACTTCATTGTCACTACCACATTATCACATTTTATAACTCTGTACTCCGAACGCAGAACTCTAAACGCTTAACGCTGAACTCCGAACTCTATCCATCATATTACCTTCTCAATACAATTCCAGAGAGCGCCGGCTGTCTTATCCCAACTGAATTTTTCCCTTTGTATTCTTGCCTTGTTTACCAGGTCGCTTCTCAAGTTACTATCCTTAGCAATGCTGAGCATGGCATTTTTGATGGAATCAACGGAATAAGGATTGGCAAGCAGGGCGGCTCCGCCACTGATTTCGGGCAATGATGTCACATCAGAAGTAATAACCGGAACGTCACATTGCATGGCTTCGAGTACCGGAATCCCAAAACCTTCGAAAAATGGAACGAATACCATGGCAAGGGCTGATGCAGTAAGCTTACCGAGGCTGTCAGGCTCCATCCTTCCCGTGAAAATAATATCCTGCCTGAATTCGAGTCCTGTGTAGACTTTCTCAATAATATGTGATCTGAACATTTTTTCTCCTACAATTACAAGTTTCATGGCTAAACCCGAAGATTTTCTGAAGTCATTATAGGCAAGCATCAGGCCTTCCACATTTTTCCTGGGATGCAAAGATCCTATGAAGATAAAATACTCATTTCCGTCAGTATATTTTTTCCTGATTATTTCTTTCTCAACATTTTCCAGTGGTTTGTAAATATTGTTGGAGCCATTATAAACAACGTCAATCTTACCGGCATCGATACCAAAACTAGTGGAAATATCCATCTTCGAGTATTCTGAAACTGTGGCCAGCCTGGTTGCTTTCCCTGCAAACAGCGGGAAATAATGGTTGAAGTATTTACGGTATAAAAAAGGCAGGTCGGCAGGCCGGTGCACAAAATTGATATCATGCATTACCGCAACTGATCTGACATAGGTACTAAGTGATAAATACCCGTCTGGTGAAAGGAATAGATCTGCCCCGGTTTTTTTCAATACAGAAGGTATCACTTTTTCAAACCACCAGTACCAGAGGAATGGATGGCGGGCAGGCGGAAAAGCTACTACCGGCCTGATATTGTCTGAGAAAATGAATTCAGGAGAATATTCACGGTCAAAAATGAAAACAAACCGGTGCTCGGGATGTTGCAGGGTGATTCGTCTGAGGGTTTCAAAACTAAACCATCCGATACCCTCAAGCCTGTTATGTAACAGCAGACGTGTATTTACTGCAATGACCATACAAAAGTGAAAAACAAAATTACATCCATTATTTGCTGAACAACTAATTAGTGTTTGTCTTAAAAGTCATTCTTTTTGATTTAAGAACAAGGATTATTCACAAATATATTATATTTCTTAAGGTGTTCATGAGATCGCTTCGCTAAGTTAACGATTCATGATTTATGAAGTACGTGTAATCATCTGATTTAATGATAACATCAAAAATATTAAATCGTTAATCGATATTCGTCAATCAAAATATTGAATATTATGGAAAGACTCTAATTATATTGAAAGTCTCATCATTACTGTCTGCAAATATAATCAACAAACAGTGGCTATTCATTTCAACATTAAAATTGTATTTTTGCAGTTAAAGAATTGATCTTATAATCATACATTCAAATACTTATATTCAATAACACGGAGTGAAAAGGAAATTTATCACCAATCTTGCCTTGCTGTTATTTCTTAACCTGCTGGTAAAGCCTTTCTGGATTTTCGGCATTGACCGTACAGTTCAGAATATGGTGGGTGCTGTGGATTTTGGTTTCTATTTTTCACTCTTTAACTTCTCCATTATATTGAATGTGATCCTCGATATGGGCATTTCAAATTACAATAACCGGAATATTGCCCGGCATAGCCAGTTACTTTCAAAGTACTTGTCAAATATCATCGTTTTAAAGTTTATTCTGGCTGTGGCATATATGATCATAAGTCTTAGCCTGGCTTTGCTGATCGGTTATAACATGCATCAGATGCATCTCCTTTTGTTTCTGGTGTTCAACCAGTTTCTTATTTCGTTTTCACTTTATCTCAGGTCAAACATCAGCGGTTTACAGATGTTTGCCACTGACAGCATGCTGTCGGTGCTCGATAAGGCCCTGATGATCATTATCTGCAGTCTTCTCTTGTGGGGACATGTATTAGGCACGGCCTTTAAAATTGAATGGTTTGTATATGCCCAGACCATTGCTTATCTTACCACCACTCTTGTGATCTTATTTATTGTTCTGAGGAAGGCCGGTACCATCAGGCTGAAATATAATTTCAATTACCTCAGGGTGATCATGAAACAGACTCTTCCTTTTGCATTACTTGTACTTCTCATGGCTTCGTATAACAGTATCTATTCGGTTCTTCTCGAGAGAATTCTTGTGAATGGTAAAGAGCAGGCAGGTATTTATGCACAGGCTTTAAGAATTCCGGATGCCGTTACAATGTTCGGCTTTCTCTTTGCCGGGCTTCTTTTACCTATGTTCTCGAGAATGATCAAAATGAAAGAGCCGGTGCAACAGTTGATTCAGCTTTCAACCTTGCTGATCATTGTCCCTGCTATCATTTTATCTTTTGGTTCATTGTTTTACAGGATACAGATCATGGGTCTTCTTTATAAAGAACATGTGGCGGTATCGTCGGGTATATATGCAATGCTGATGTTCAGTTTTGTTTTTATTACCATAACATATATATTTGGTACCTTGCTCACTGCCAATGGCAATCTGAAAGAATTAAATATTATGGCAGCTACCGGGTTGGCTGTCAATGTTATATTGAATTTTATACTCATCCCAAAATATCAGGCAGCAGGGTCGGCTGTTGCCAGTCTGGTCACTCAGTCTTTTACAGCTCTGGCACAATTGTTTATAGCCAGCAGGGTATTCCGGTTTAAAGTTGATTTCCGGCTCATTATGAAACTGGCTTTATTCACGCTGGCAGTCGTACTGCTCGGTTACTTGTCCGTGCAGCTCCCATATCACTGGGTATTACGGTTTACAGGATTTATTGCTCTTTGTTGTATCATTGCATTTTTAACCCGGCTGATTAACCTTAAAGCGCTTTACCGCCTTGTCTGGTCGAACGAAGGATAAAAATAGTTTTAAAGTTCATAAAGTTCATAAAGTTGAAAGTTGTAGATAAAAAGGATATAATCAATAATTTAGAAATTGTTTTCAATTTTTATAGGTTCATGTCATTAATACATTCAATTTTTACCCGCCCCTATCCCCTCCCTGCGAGCAAGGAGGGGAACTAAGTTCTGCCAGTTTAGTACATATGACATTCAGGACAATCCCATCCCTGCCAGCAGGGAGGGGCCGAAGGGGAAGGTTCAAAAATTAAAATTATATGTTAATAATCAAACACTTAATAAAATTCAAAACTTTATAAACTTTATGAACTTTATAAACTTTACGGACTTTATGAACTTTATAAACTTTATGAACTTTTAACTTATTATTAAATGAGATCATTGATAATTCTTTCATCATTTATTTTACTCTGGCATTTACAGGCATTCCCGCAGGATACCGTTTATATCAGGCCTGTTCATCCTGCCATACATGAAGCTACTGTATTTACAGGTTCATCTCTCAAATTCTGTGATGTAAATATCCTTAATTCAAATGGTAAGAGCGGAGTAAACTTTGATGTCAGAATGGTCCCGCGCCTGGGAATTTTCCTCGCAGATCATGCTGCTCTTGGTGTTGAAATGCTTCCATCATCATATAATGACAGGACAGGTAATAAAACCACCATGTACCTTTATGGAGTTTTCGGAAGGTACTATATTGAAGACCAGAGTCCTAATATGTTTGTGGAGTTTGAATACATGTTCCGGAATAAAGATTATGATTTTACTCATGATACCATAGGCTATACCATCGTTACTATTGAAAAGCAGAAATCGTACGGAATGGGCTTAGGTTATACCTATTTTGGTGATCATATCACATTGGAGGCTTCTTTGAATATTATTTTTACTGATAAAGAATCCATCGACTGGGACAAGATACTGAATAATCATATCATGGTGCTAAATGGCAGTCAGACCATTTCTTTTCAACCCCGGATCGGTGTTCATTTTTATTTCTGATCATGAATAAGCGCATAGTATTTATCGGCGCCGGCAGGTTGGCTTCCTCACTGGCGCCTGCATTAAAGGAGTCAGGAAATGACATCATCCAGGTATTCAGCCGGTCGCAGGAATCAGCATCCATACTTGCTGCAAGGCTGAACTGCTCATTTACCTGTTCTCTTACATCAATTGATCCGGCAGCTGACTTATATATTTTTACTGTTCCAGATCATGCATTAGACACACTGCCTGAAAATTGCGGGCTTTCCGGGAAATGCCTGGTCCATACCTCCGGTAGCCGGACTTCTTCAGTATTTTCAGGCATCACTGAAGACTATGGTGTTTTTTATCCGTTGCAAACCTTTACGTACGGGAGAAATATCTCATTTGCCAACCTGCCTGTATTTATTCAGGGAAGCAACCCATCCATTCAAAAAATGCTGTCAGACCTTGCAGGACAAATATCTTCAAAGGTACAGGTGATTACTGATGAACAGAGAATGTTGCTGCACCTCGCAGCCGTTTTTGCCAATAATTTTTCAAACCATATGTATGCAATTGCCATGGATTTGCTAAGTTCTTCAGGTCTTGATTTTGAAAACCTGAGACCTCTGATCCTCGAAACTGCCGGCAAAGCCGGATATTTTCCCGCACAGATGCAAACCGGGCCGGCCATCAGAAACGAAACAGGGATCATTCAAAAGCATATCGAAATGCTGAATGATAAACCGGAATATCAGAAAATATATAGATTTGTCACGGATTCCATCAGGAAATTAAATGTGAAATGATTAAATTAATTTGAAAATTTGAAAATGTGCAAATTTGAAAATTAAATCCGTTTCACGGGAATAAGATTAGCGACAACAAGTTGATAAGTTTGCTATTTTAAGCACCTATTCAGGCTTTTAGGCTGTAGGCTTTTAGAATAAGTATCAGGTATCAGTCCGCTGCGGCGGATCAAGTATCAGGATAATAGTAAAAGTGATGATTTATTAATGATGAATGATGTACAATAAAATATCTAACCGGTTACCATTAATGTTCAAATCGACCAATAAATCTAACTGGTTATGATTATTGAGATGTTATAGGGCATATTTGAACAAAACAGCCAAGCAGAAAAAGAAATGGACTTAGGTGCTTTTTTATTCATTGGACTTATAATATTAGTACTAGGTGGACTTATAATCGGAGGTGGATTTTTACTCTATTTGGTTCCAAAAAAAAATGGTCACCCGAAGACAGCAAAATATTTGACAATTATATATGTACTATTTGTACTAGCAGTTGCATTTTTCATTGTATTTGAAGATAAACTTTTCACAAAGTATCAGGCAAAAGAATTAGTTGAGGAACAAGAGTTGATGCTGACTGACCAATTTGAGATATTGGAAAATAAATCGATGTCAGCAATTGGCGACTATTACCACACTTTTACACTTAAAATATCAGAGAAAAACAAACAGGATGCAATCTTAAAAATAAAAAAATGCAATGGCTTTAAAATTTTTAATACTGACAATAGATCAGATATTGATAGTATGATTTACAGTAAAATAAATCTGGATCCTTACTTCGGTCCGAAGATAATTGAAAATTATGAGACAGATAGCGAATTTGTCAGGGAATATTTCCAGCCAAGTGGACGAAAAGGTTGGGCACCGGCATTTAGGAGAATTTCAATAAGTAAGACGAAAAACGAATTGACATTTGAAGACATTCAAGAATAGAAAAACGCCCTATAACAAAGGTCAAAACCCATGCGGGTTGCAGGAAGTTTCGATGGCCATTGCGCCGCCCGATTCCTATTTCTTTCGGACAGGAAATCGACACGCAATCCCGCCCGTGTTTTGGCCTCAGCCATTGTGTGCATTTAAAAAACGACATAAATATGAACTACATTATTCAACATCAGGTATCAGGTATCAAGTATCAGGTATCAGGATTCGAAGATTTGAAGATTTGAAAATGTGATAATGTTTTAATGTGTTAATGTGAACTTTACGAACTTTAAACTTATTGCCTACAGCCTAAAAGCCTACAGTCTAAAAACCTACAGCCTAAATTGCCTGATAATAAACAATTTGCAACAATAACAATAAGGAGGAATGAACAATTTCAAAGAAGAACTGATGAATGTGAAAGCGTTTGCTTTTGATGTAGACGGAGTATTTTCAAACTGTCATGTTTACCTGCATCCTGACGGTGATATGATGAGGACAATGAACATAAAGGATGGATATGCCATTCAATGTGCCGTGAATAAAGGATACCCGGTATGCATCATCACTGGTGGTTTCTCTGAATCAGTGCGTCTTAGATTTAAGGGTCTCGGGGTGTTTGATGTCTATCTAAATTCAAAGGATAAGCTTGAGAACCTGAAGGAATTCTGTGAAAAATATAAACTGGGTCTTGACAAGGTTCTATATATGGGCGATGATATTCCCGATTATAAGGTAATGATACAGACAGGAGTTCCAACTTGCCCGTCAGACGCGGTACAGGAAATAAAATCCGTTGCAATGTATATTTCAGATCATAAAGGCGGTGAAGGATGTGTGAGAGATGTGGTGGAGCAGGTTCTCAGGGCCCAGGGTAACTGGTTTAAAGCTTAAAAGATTGATGTAAATGATCAGATTTTTTAAACTGATCCGTTTGCCGGATCTCCTGTTGATCGCACTCGTGCAGTGCCTGTTGAGGTGGTTCATCATGGACCCCATCCTTAAACTTAAAGGATTTGAACTTCAGACCGATAATTTTGAATTCTGCCTCCTGGTTTTGTCCACTTTGCTTCTTGCTGCTGCAGGTTATGTGATCAACGATTATTTCGACCGTAAAACCGATCTTATTAACCGGCCTCATTCGGTTTTGGTAAGAAAAAGCGTCACCGGACGATATGCCATTGTGCTTCATTCGGTACTGAATTTTCTTGCTGTGACCATAGGAATTATTGCCGTTGCCAGGATAGGCCTCTACAGGCTTTCCGTCATTTACATCATCATTCCGTTTGTATTATGGCAATATTCCGTGAGATTAAAACGGCAATTCCTTACCGGTAACCTCGTGATAGCCCTTTTCGTTGCATTTATTCCTCTCATTGTCGCACTGTTCGAGATTCCCCTTCTCAGGAATGCTTATCATTCATCAATATTTCTGATTAATGATCAGGTCAATAATATGTTTGTCTGGATTGCCGGTTATTCATTTTTCGCTTTCCTGGTGGCGCTGATTTACATGATGATCAAAGATATTGAAGATTATAAAGGAGATGTGGAAGATAATCGCCATACTTTACCCGTTGTACTGGGTGTTCATATTGCAAAAATGACCGTGTTGGTTCTCACACTCATCATTGTTTTTCTCTCTGCCTGGATTGTCGAAAGCCGGCTCAATGATATGCTTACCATCATTTATTACCTGCTGGCAGTAATCATTCCCGTTGTCCTGATGCTGGTCTTCCTGTTAAGATCAGACAGGCAGGCTGATTACCGCAGGGCTGTCATCACGGCCCGTATCATTCTGTTGTCGGGTGTTTTTTATATGTTCATTGCAGGTTACATTATTAATCAGCAAATTCTGCACTGATCATGTTGATTGATCATATCAGAAAATATAAGGTCATTCTCGCATCCCGCTCACCAAGGCGTCATCAGTTGCTTTCCGGTTTAGGTATTGATTTTGAGGTGATTGTTGGCAATGATGTGCCGGAAGTTTATCCGGATAATTTGCATGATGAAGAAATTGCCATCTTCCTGGCTGAATTGAAAGCCCGCTCATTCAAGCCAGAACTGGATTCCGGTCAGTTGCTCATCACTGCCGATACAATCGTTAGTATTAATGGAGAAATTCTTGGAAAACCGGTCGACCGGACAGATGCTGTCAGAATGATCGAACTGCTGAGTGGTCAGATGCACAAAGTGATTACGGGTGTATGTATCTGGTCGGTAAACAAAAAGATATCCTTTACCGATATTTCCTCTGTCTGGTTCAGCAGGCTTGATGAAGAAGAAATTACGTGGTATGTTGATCACTATAAACCTTATGACAAAGCAGGCGCCTACGGTGTACAGGAATGGATTGGCTATATCGGCATCGACAGGGTGGAAGGCTCCTTTTTCAATGTAATGGGACTTCCGGTTCATCGTGTTTATGAAGAATTAAAGAAGTTTTAAAAGCAGGCATTAGGCAATAGGCATTAGGCAATAGGCATTAGGCAATAGGCACCAGACAATAAGTTAAAAGTTTATAAAGTTCGTAAAGTTCGTAAAGTTCACATTATCACATTAACACATTATCACATTTTCAAATCTTCAAATCCTGATACCTGATACTTGATACCTGATACCTGATACTCATAACTCATAATTCATAACTCATCACTTAATATACATGTTCCGTAAAATTCTGCTGATATCAATATTACTGGTAGTTAATCATCTGATCCTCTTTGCCGACGAAGGCATGTGGATACCGGCCCTGCTCGGTAAATACAGGTTGGCTGATATGCAGGCCAAAGGCTTGAGGTTAAGCGCTGAGGATATATACTGTGTAAACCAAGCCAGTCTTAAGGATGCTGTCTGTTTGTTCGGTGGAGGATGTACCGCCGGTGTGATATCTGATAAGGGCCTCGTAATTACCAACCATCACTGTGGTTACGGTTCCATACAGGACCATAGTTCCCCGGAACATGATTATCTTACCGATGGTTATTGGGCTATGTCGCGTGACGAAGAGCTTATCAATAAAGGCCTGACAGTAAGTTTTCTGGTCAGGATGGAAGATGTTACAGCCAAAGTTCTGGCCGGAGTAACACCGGCCATGACGGAGACTGAAAGAGAAAAAGCCATCAGTAAAGCCATTGCGGAAATCACGAGAGCCGCCACCGAGGGAACTTCCTATTCTGCCAGTGTGAAACCTTTTTATTATGGTAATGAATTTTACCTGTTTATAACCCTTGTCTACACGGATGTAAGGCTTGTCGGCGCTCCGCCCTCCGGAATCGGTAAGTTCGGAGGCGATACCGATAACTGGATGTGGCCAAGACATACCGGCGATTTTTCTTTATTCCGGATTTATGCCGATGCCAATAATAACCCTGCCCCTTATTCTGTTTCCAATGTTCCTTACCGCCCGGCCAAATCATTAATGATTTCTCTGAAAGGAGTTAAAAAGGATGATTTTACTTTTGTTTATGGATATCCCGCACAGACCCAGGAATATATTACATCTTATGCTGCCGGGATGCTTTCAGGTACCAGCGATCTGAACAAAGTGAAGCTCAGGCAGAAGATTCTTGATATTATGGACGATGCCATAAACCAAAACAGCGATCTCCGCATCAGGTATTCGGCAAAGGCCGCCGGTATTGCCAATGGCTGGAAGAAATGGATGGGCGAAATGAATGGACTCAGACGCCTCAGTACCATTGAGAAGAAAAAATCCTTTGAGAATGAATTTACAAAATGGGTGAACAGTGACCAGGAAAGGGTCAGGCAGTACGGTCACCTGCTCGGTGATCTGAAAGCGGCATATGATGAACTGACACCGTACAGCAAAGCACGCGACTATATCAATGAAGCGGCATACCAGGTTGAAATTTTGCGCTTCGCCCGGAATTTCACTTCCCTGGCCGACCTGGTTAAGAAGAATGCTCAGGACGATGTTATTGCGGCGGAAATTAAACGGCTGAAGGATGAATGTCATGCCTACTTCAAAGATTATGACAAGGAAACGGATCAGAAACTGTTTACTGCTTTGCTCGGAATGTATTATGACGATGTTGAACTGCGCTTCAGACCGGCTTTATTAGACAAAAAATACAGGAACGGATTCTCTTCTTATGCAGTTGAATTATACTCAAAATCAATATTTGTTAGTGAGGAAAGAGTAATTGCTTTTCTCAGTGGATTTAAAAGATCATCTGCAAAAAAAATCATAAGAGATCCTGCATACCTGTTATACCAAGGCTTTGCTGAAATGTACGACAAAAACATAAGGTCACACTACGAGGAACTTACCAGGAAAATACTGGCGCTGAACCGAATCTGGATGAAAGCACAGATGGAAATGCAGCCTGAGAAAGAGTTTTACCCTGATGCCAACCAGACCCTGCGGATAGCTTATGGCAAAGTCAGTAATTACAGTCCCCGCGATGCAGTTCAGTATTCATATCTTACCACCCTGAGCGGGATCATGGAAAAAGACGATCCGTCAGTGTATGATTACCATGTACCCGAAAAGCTGAAGGTATTGTACAAAAACAATGATTTCGGGAAATATGGTGAACAGGGTGATATACCCGTGTGTTTCTTAGCTGCCGATCATACCAGCGGCGGCAATTCAGGCAGCCCGGTAATGGATGCTGACGGCAGGCTGATAGGTATTAATTTTGACAGGAACTGGGAAGGAACCATGAGCGATGTCGAGTACGATGCGTCCATGTGCAGAAATATCGTACTTGATATTCGGTATGCCCTGTTTATTATTGATAAGTTTGCCGGGGCTGATTATCTGGTCCGTGAAATGAATATCTATAACCCGTAATATATTCCTGTTATGCCAGATCACAAGGATCCTTTTATTGAAAATATAATGGAGAATGCCGAAAAAGCAGCCTCCGCTTATCATCAATTTGATCAGGAGAAAACGGATGAAATAGTCAGGGCTGTTTATGAAGCCGGGTTTAACAACCGTGTAAAACTGGCAAAACATGCCTGGGAAGAAACCGGGATTGGCAAATGGGAAGACAAGGTCATAAAAAATGCCATTGCAACAAGGTTCGTTTACCAGGACATCAGGCATTTAAAGACAGTTGGGGTTATCAGCCGGGACGAGGAAAAAGGAATAACAGAAATTGCCAGGTCGCTGGGTCCTGTTTTTGCTGTTACACCTATTACCAATCCTACATCCACAGTACTTTTTAAAATACTCATTTGTTTAAAAACCAGGAATCCGGTCATTATTTATCCGCATGGCGCTGCAAAGAACTCATCCATTGAAGCAGCCAAGATATGTTATGAGGCTGCCCTGAAGGCAGGCGCTCCGGAGCATTGCATACAATGGGTCTACCGTGCAACAAAAGACCAGGTGCTTGCTTTCATGTCGCATCGTAAAACGGCTATCATACTTGCAACCGGATCTGTCAGCCTGGTGAAGGCAGCATTCAGCTCAGGCAACCCCGCCATAGGTGTCGGTCCTGGTAACGTACCGGTATATATCGGTAAAAGCGCTGATGTGCAATTTGCAGTTGACCAGATACTTCTTTCAAAAAACTTTGACAATGGCACAGTGTGTGCCAGCGAACAGGCTGTAATCGTTTCAAAAAACAATGCCCATGAAGTGATAGAGGAATTCAAAAACCGTAAGGCATATTTCCTGTCTTCTGGTGAAATTGAAAAACTCGATCCTCTGATCTATAATAAGACCATGAAGTCAATGAGTGTGGAGGTGATCGGTAAAAGCGCCGTCGCCATTGCTGCCATGGCAGGCATTCAGGTTCCTGAAGATACAACTGTTCTTATTGCCCGGTTGGAAAATGACGAGGTTGGGTCCAATCATCCTTTTTCCCTCGAGATACTGGCGCCGGTACTCGCTTTTTACGTGGTCGACAGTTTTGTAAAAGGAATGGAAATGTGCCGGAAAATCAATATTCATGGCGGTTTAGGACATACAGTAAGCATTTTCTCAAATGATCAGGAAAAGATACTTCAGTTTGCTGAGGCTATGAATGCCGGCAGGGTGGTGGTGAATACCCCATCATCCCAGGGTGCATTGGGTGGTACTTACAATATTCTGCAACCATCGCTGATGCTTGCCTGCGGGTCGGGAGGTAAGAATATATTTACCGATAATATTTCTGCCAGGCACCTGATCAGCATTCAGCGGGTTGCACAACGCAGGGTAAGTAAATGTACCGAATGTGACCATATCCAGTATTTTAACGAAACAGTAACAGCTTCTGAAATAGATAACCTCTGTGATGTTTATAAGGAAGCTTTGCCTGCTACTGATCAGGTTGTAAGTTAAAAGTTTATAAAGTTTATAAAGTTCATAAAGTACTTATCACTTATGCCTATTGCCTAATGCCTATTGCCTAATAGTCTACAGCCTAAAAACCTTTATTATTATTTTAGTTCAGTGAATCATGAATTACATTAAAAAACTCTGGGACGAAAAGCCTTTCATGCTGATCATGTTTCTGGCGATAATTTTCCGACTGCTGGCTGCCATTTTCTCAAAGGGCTACGGCATGCACGACGATCATTTCCTTGTGATTGAAGCCTCGCAGTCATGGGTGGACGGGACCGATTATGATAACTGGCTGCCAAAAAACCAGATCGATCCCATTCCCCAGGGACACAGCTTTTTCTATGTAGGATTGCACTACCTGCTGTTTACTTTCATGAAATTCTGCGGTTTGTTCAATCCGCAAGTGAAAATGTTGATAGTTAGGTTTCTGCATGCCGCATTTTCTTTGATTACCGTCGCTCTCGGTTATAAAATCACCAAAAAGATCAGTAATAAAGAAACTGCACGATTTACCGGTCTGCTGCTCGCAATTCTATGGTTCATGCCTTTCATGAGTGTCCGCAACCTTGTTGAGATCTTCTGCATTCCTTTCCTTATGATGGGAACATGGATAATATATAATTCTACGGATGATAGAAAGCAATGGATAAAGTACCTGGCTGCCGGATTAGTGATGGGTATTGCTTTTTCAGTCAGGTTCCAGACAATGATCTATATTGGTGGTACTGGCATTGCATTGCTTTTTGTAAGAAAATGGTACCATGCTGTTTCATTCGGTGCGGGAGCGGTTATTTCCATCATTCTTTTACAGGGTGTGACCGACTACATCATATGGGGATTTCCTTTCGCCGAAGCCACTGAATATATACGCTATAACTTTGTCCATAAGAACGATTATCTGATCGGCTCCTGGTATTTTTATATTCCGTTGATTGCCGGTATCATTATCCCGCCGGTCGGTCTTTTCCAGATTTTCGGATTCTTCCGCACCAGGCGTAATTATCTCGTGATGTTTCTGCCTACTCTACTGTTCTTAATATTTCATTCAATCTTTCCGAATAAACAGGAAAGGTTTATTTTCCCGGTTATCCCGTTTTTCGTAATACTTGGTACCGTCGGATGGTATGGGTTTTACAGGAGTTCCGGGTTCTGGAGCAGAAACAAAAGCCTGATGAAAGGCGGACTCATTTTTTTCTGGGTGGTCAATAGTTTGCTTCTCATCTCGGTCACACTGGCATATTCCAAGAAATCAAGATGCGAATCGATGACATATCTTTCAAAATATAAGAATATCGGGAGCCTGCTGATTGAAGATTCCAACAACCAGTTCTCAGTTTCCATGCCATTATACTACCTTGGCCAATGGCCTGATGTGTACCAGCTTGCCCGGGAAATTCCTGATCGTGCTGCCAGCCATTTTCATTGCATTGCATCCCCCGAATTCTTTAGATATCAGTCCAAAGAAAAATATCCTGATTTTGTACTGTTCTACGGAGTGAAAAACCTGGATTCGAGGTTGAAAAATATCAGGACCGTCTTTCCTGACCTTCAACCTGAAACCCGTATTGATCCTGGTTTTGTGGACAGGTTCATGACCTGGATAAATCCTAATAATAAGAACGAATCGGTATTTATTTTCAGAAACCCTGATTCAGGGAAGGAATATTTACTGAAATAGATTTAGAAACTGTTTTGAATTTTAAAAAAGTTCAAGTTATTGAAACATTCAATTTTTACCCGCCCCTAACCCCTCCCTGCGAGCAAGGAGGGGAATAGATTTCTGCTAAATTATAACATATTA
>JAPLDU010000044.1:0-8880 GCA_026391255.1 Bacteroidia bacterium
ACACAGATTACTACTTCAATGACCAGTATAAATGTAATGTGTTACGGAGCAAGCACTGGTTCCATTGACCTGTCCGTTTCAGGAGGCATTTCACCATACACTTATCACTGGTCAGGAAGCCAGACAACCGAGGACTTAAGCAATATACCAGCAGGCTCTTATCTGGTGACTATTACCGATACAAATGGATGTACGGCCACTGCTTCGAAAACCATCACACAGCCGACACTGATTTCTACTTCAGTAACCGGTACGAATGTAATGTGTTACGGAGCAAGCACTGGTTCCATAGACCTGACCGTTTCAGGAGGTATTTCACCATACACTTATCACTGGTCAGGAAGTCAGACAACTGAGGACTTAAGCAATATACCAGCAGGCTCTTATCTGGTAACTGTTACCGATACAAATGGATGTACGGCCACTGCTTCAAAAAGCATCACCCAGCCAACACAGATTTCTACTTCAATAACCATTATAAATGTTTTGTGTTACGGTGCAAGCACTGGTTCCATAGACCTGACCGTTTCAGGAGGCATTTCACCATACGCCTTTCACTGGTCAGGAAGTCAGACAACTGAGGACTTAAGCAATATACCAGCAGGCTCTTATCTGGTAACTGTTACCGATACAAACGGATGTACGGCCACTGCTTCGAAAACCATCACCCAGCCGACCCAGATTTCTACTTCAGTAACCAGTATAAATGTTTTGTGTTACGGGGCAAGTACCGGTTCCATTGATCTGACCGTTTCAGGAGGCATTACACCATACGCCTATCACTGGTCAAACGGCCCGTCAATAGAGGATTTGAGCAATCTGCCGACAGGTAGTTACCTGGTTACAGTTACAGACGCAAACGGATGTACGGTCACTGCTTCGAAAACCATTACCCAACCGACACAAATTTCTACTTCAGTAACCAGTATAAATGTATTGTGTTTCGGAGCAAGTACCGGTTCTATTAACCTGTCGGTTTCAGGAGGCATATCACCATACTTATTTCACTGGTCAAATAGTCAGACCACACAAAATTTAAGCAATTTGCCGGCAGGTTCTTATTTAGTAACGGTTACCGATGCAAACGGATGTACAGCCACTGCTTCGAAAATCATCACCCAGTCAACTCAGATTACTACTTCGATAAGCAGTATAAATGTCATGTGCTATGGAGATAGTAATGGTTCCATTGACCTGACGGTAAACGGGGGAAGCTCTTCCTACACTTATCTTTGGTCGGATGGACCGATTACCCAGGATCTTTTTTCATTGCCTGCAGGTACGTATATCGTTACCGTGACTGATAATAAAGGATGTACATCAACCGCATCGGGAACAATTAATCAACCCGATTCTTTGATCGCAATTTATGACCTGTCTCCGGTTCTGTGTTTTGGCAATAATGCTACTGTTATTATCTCGGCAACCGGGGGCGTTGAACCTTATAGTGGCGATGTGGGTACCTTTTATGACCCTGCAGGAGATTACTATTTTGATGTTTTCGATGCAAATGGTTGTTTTTCAGAAGTCGAAGTGGATATTACTTCACCTCCTCTTCTCACTTTAACATCGACGGGAAATAATGTCAGCTGCTATGGAACAAGCACCGGTTCAATTACTCTGACCGTTTCAGGAGGCACTGCACCTTTTGCCTGTCATTGGTCGAACGGTCAGACAAACCAGAATTTGAACAATCTGACAGCAGGCAATTATTTCGTAACGGTTACTGATGCAAACGGATGTACTGCTACTGCTTCAAAAACACTTACCCAACCATCATTAATTTCAAGATCACTCACCGGAATAAATGTACTTTGTAATGGAGCAAGCACTGGCTCCATTACTCTGACAGTGAATGGTGGTAGTTCACCGTATTCATTTCATTGGTCGAACGGTTAGACGAGCAAGGATTTGAATAATATCCCGGCAGGCAGTTATTTAGTGACAATTACAGACGCAAACGGATGTACGGCTACTGCTTCAAAAACCATCACCCAGTCGTCACTGATTACCACCTCGCTTACCGGCATCAATGTACTATGCTATGGAGCAAGCACCGGGTCCATTAATCTGACAGTGAACGGAGGTAATCCACCGTATACCTATCTATGGTCGAATAGTCCGACAACCGGGAATTTGAACAATATACCGGCAGGTAATTATATAGTGACGGTTACTGACGCTAACGGATGTCCGGTCACTGCTTCGAAAACCATCACTCAGCCAACACAAATTACTACTTCAGTGACTGGCATAAATATATTATGCAATGGAACAAGCACCGGGTCCATTGATCTGACTGTGTCAGGAGGCACCACACCTTATGCATATCTCTGGTCTAATGGTCCCACGACCGAGGACTTGAACAATCTGCCGGCAGGAAGTTATCTGGTAACAGTTACTGACGCTAACGGATGTTTGGCCACAGCTTCGAAGACTTTGTCCCAGCCATCACTTATCAATACTTCATTAACTGGTATAAATGTACTTTGTTATGGAGAAAGTACCGGTTCCATTGATCTGACTGTGACAGGAGGTATTACCGTATACTCATATCATTGGTCGAATGGTTCGATAACCGAGGATTTGAACAATCTGCCGGCAGGAAGTTATCTGGTAACGGTCACTGACGCAAACGGATGTACGGCATTGGCTTCGAAAACCATCACCCAACCATCAGCTTTACTCTCAATTTCTATGATTAATAATAATGTCATGTGCAATGGGACTAATACAGGATCAATTAATATGACTGTAACAGGTGGAACCTCACCCTGGGCATTTCATTGGTCAAATAATGCGACAACCCAGAATTTAAACAATATTAATGCTGATACTTATTATGTTACGGTCACCGATGCTAATAATTGTACCGGTACAGGAAATGCAATTATTACTGCACCACCAGCATTAAGTATTTCAATTACCGGAAATGGCCCCACAAATGGAAACAATGGATCCGCTGATTTATCCGTGTCCGGAGGGATTTCACCTTATCAATATCTGTGGTCAGATTTTATGACAACTGAGGATATTGGTAACCTTAGTGCCGGAACCTATTCGGTGACGGTTACAGATTACAATGGATGTATTGCCACAGGAAGCGTATCTATTGGTAATATCGCCTCACAACAAACATTAATTCTCCCGCTGGGCTGGAGTTTTTTTGCACCGAATGTTATTTCCTCAAACATGGCCATTAATATAATAATGGCTCCGATTGTACAGAGCCTAATAATTGCAAAAGATGACCAGGGAAATGTATATTGGCCGTTGTATGGCGTTAACCTGATAGGAAATCTTATTATAGGAAAGGGTTACCAGATAAAAGTTTCAAATTCTGATACCCTTATTGTTTCCGGAGCACCCATAATCCCTGAATCAATAGTCATTAATGTTACGGCCGGATGGAGTTTCATTGGTTATTTACGACAATCTCCGGCCCCGATTGTCACCATGTTGAGTAATATTTATTCATATATCATTATCGCAAAAGATGACCAGGGAAATGTATACTGGCCACTATATTCGGTTAATTTAATAGGCAATATGTTACCTGGTAAAGGATACCAGATAAAGACAAATGCTGCCTGTTCCTTTAACTACCCACCCAATTCTGCTGATGAAAGCAAGGCAGATCTTTTATTGCCTGAACCTGAATATTTTGGCAAAGCTATCATCACCGGAAACAGCATGACACTAGGAATTATAAATAATGGATCAGGTGTGACGAATGGGGAAATTGGTGTATTCAGTACCGATGGTTTATTAGTTGGTTCAGCGCTGGTGAATGGTGAATTCACTGCACTCAGCCTTTGGGGAGATGATGAATTGACAACTGAAAAAGATGGATTGACCGAAAACGAACCATTTATCATCAAATTCCGGAACAGGGAGACAGGGAACGAAGAAATCGTTAATGTAAATGAATGGATTGAGGGAAATGGTGTGTATCAGCCAAATGGGATCAGTGTGGCGGGTAGTCTGGAATTGGTTGCAACATCGAACACTCAGCTTTACCAGAACACCCCTAACCCTTTCAAAGGATATACTGAAATTAGTTTCTTCCTGACTTCTGATAATGATGTTGAACTGAATGTTTTCAATGCTGTCGGTGAAATAGTGGCAACACTTTGCAATAATAACCTTTCTTCAGGGATGCATTACTTTCGGTTTTATTGTGGGGACCTTCCATCGGGGGTGTATTTTTATAGGTTGAAAACCAATGATTACAGGGAAACAAAAGCAATGAATATTTCGAAGTAATTTATGTCTGTCTTAAATGTTACTGATTATGATTTAAGAACAAGGATCAACGATTTATGATTTATGAAATATGTGTAATTATCTGATTTAATGATAACATCAAAAAATGAAATCATTAACTTAGCGAAGGATTTCACGACCACCTTAAAAAATAGTTGTATGTAATCGATATTCCTAAATCAAAAAGTACTGACTTTATGGGGTGAATAGTTACTATATTTTATATGTAAATTTACCTGTTCATTCTGAGTAAAAACTTATAACCAGCATTATGAAAAGTAAAATTTATCTTTCCGTATTATTTCTTATCATAGTATTAAGTGTTCACGGCCAGTTCGTTACAAAACCATTGAATTACCAGGTGCCGGGAGATATTTATATACCTTCTTATATTTCCATCGTGGATGCGGATCATGTGTGGCTCGGGACAAAGCATTATTTAAGCACAGGTACATACCTCGGTTATACGTATGCTGTTCATACGAACGATGGAGGCGATACATGGATATTCGATTCCATCCCTGTTTTAGGGGTGCCATGGATGTCAAGCGTTTACGCCGTTGATGAAAACACTGCTTTTTATGTTTTTAGCGATAACAATGTTAATGGTTCCATTTGGAAAACAACCGACAATGGTGCTACCTGGACACAAAAAACAGGCACTGAGTTCCAGGGAGGTGGTTTTGCTGATTTTTACAAGGCCTTCAACGACAGTGAAGGAGTGGCAGTGGGTGATCCCAAAGGAGGTTATTTCGAAATATACAGAACTACCAATGGTGGGGATACATGGACACGGATTGATTCCTCCAGCATACCCGCAAATTTAACGGGAGAGATGGGATTTACTAATGCATTTGCATCTGTTGGCGATACCATATGGTTTACAAGCATGTTGGGACGTTGCTTTAAATCGACAGACCAGGGGCAACACTGGACTGCAACTACGGTTGTATCCACAACTTCTAATTGTGCATTTGAAGTTGCATTTTCAAATGCTCAGAAAGGTGTTTTTTATTATAATGAACCGGCAGGAAAAAACTTCTTTTTAACATCAGACGGTGGTGCAACATGGGCCGGTGATACTTTATCGGAAAACTGTTTTATCTCGCATATGAGTTCAGTGGAAGGATTTGACGGAGGATTCGTGATTGCCACCTTTGATACCGTAACTTCTTTGGCTAATGTATATTTCACGCCCGACTTCTTTTCGAATGTTGTTGTTCTTGACTCCAATATCAAGTCATGGCCGGATGGATTAAAATTCAAGGATGCAACAACAGGATGGCTCTGCGGTTGGGGAGCCGACACCAGTGATATATTTAAATTTACCGGTACTCTTAACTCCATTGTAAATGCTGCCGGTATCCATGAAAGTTTTTCGATCATGCCCAACCCCACATCGACAGAAGCTCTTGTTAAGCTGCCCGCATCCCTTAATTCAAAGCCACTCTGTATCCGGATCATTGATATGAATGGAAAAGAACTTGAAAAACGAACCATTGCTTCCTCAACCGGCTGGACAAAACTGAATGCTTCCTTTTACCCTGCCGGGATTTATCTGGTGGAACTTAATTCCGCAAATCGTCTTATCGCCAGGGCAAAATGGGTAATTAATCATTAATAATTATCCTTATCAATGATAAAATATTCTTTTTTTGTAACTATTCAGATTGTTTAGACTATAGACTGTCAGGCTTTTAGGAAAATTGAATTCAATTAATATTCCCGTTTTCACCATTTGCCCTCTTACCTGATACCTGATACGTATTCATACAGCCTAATAGCCTGAATAGTTACAATTAATCATTTAGTTTCGAATTTTAATTTATTTCAATTATTTTCATGATAAATGAGTGCGAAGCATAAAATATAAAATACCTTATCAACGAATTGCTGTTTTCCGCCGCGGCGGATGAAGTCGAGGAACGAGACGGAACGAGTTCTTTGCCTTGGCGAACGCCGTGGTGGACCTTAAGTCTTTATTGCATTACTCACCCGCCATCAAATGGTGGGTTCATGAGATCGCTTCGCTAAGTTTTTTTTTGTGACGACAAAAAGTATGAAGAAAAAAATACAGAAAATCATCTGGTAAAAATTTAAAACAGTTTCTTAATCTTTTAAAAAGGGATATTATCATAAATGATAGTGCCCTTTTTTTATATTTATGGAGTCAACTGACCACAAAAATTCAGAAACCGTTTTGAATTTCATCAGAAATTCTTTTTATCAGTTGTGTAACACTTTTTCCTTAAATATATTCATCTTTGCCTTGTAATTTAACCTTAACAACTTAAAGAAAATAATCATAGCAATTTGCCAGGCGATATCCTGTGAATCAAACATCTTGTAATAATAAACTCATTTGGTTTTCTGTTCATGTCAGAATTCATAAGTAATTCCTATTTTCTAAATGATCAATAATAAACAAAATATCTTCTCAAAAGGAATCGATGAGTATTTTATTAGTGTTCGTGATGCCTATAAATTTACAGCTCTTTTCTTTAAAGAAGTATTAATAAAACCTTTTCATGGTCGTGAAGTAATTAATCAGTGTTTCGCAGTGGGAATTAAATCACTGCCATTGATTACTCTTACTGGTTTTATTGTTGGTATAGTTTTTACAAAACAATCGAGGCCTTCATTGGAGGATTTTGGAGCAACATCGTGGCTACCATCTCTGATTGGCATAGCAATAGTCAGAGCGTTAGGGCCACTGGTAACTGCGCTCATTTGTGCAGGTAAAGTAGGTTCAAGCATAGGCGCTGAACTTGGTTCCATGAAGGTAACCGAGCAAATAGATGCAATGGAAGTTTCGGCAATTAACCCATATAAATATTTAGTAGTCACCCGTGTGTCAGCCACTACAATATCTATTCCTATTCTGGCTTTGTATTGCAGTTTCGTAGCCCTGTTTGGTTCATTTGTAAATGTTCATGCTGAAGAAACCATCAGCATTATCAGCTTTTATCAAAGTGCATTTTCATCCATTTCATTTCTTGACATATTTACAGGTGTGACCAAATCAATTGTTTACGGATTTACTATCGGAATGGTCGGGTGTTTCAAAGGATTTAATGCCACACAGGGAACCCGTGGCGTTGGTAAAGCAGCAAACCTGGCTGTTGTGCTTTCTATGTTCCTGATATTTATTGAGGAAGTTATTATTGTTCAGGTTTCCAATTGGTTCCGATATTTTTAAGGCGATGGAAAAATTGAAGCAACAACATATTATTAATAAGGATGAATCTGTCATTACTATCAAAGGATTATACAAATCATTTGAAGATCTGGAGGTTTTAAAAGGCATTGACTTTAATCTGTTTAAGGGCGAGAATGTTGCTGTGCTCGGAAAGTCAGGCATTGGAAAATCAGTATTAATTAAAATTATTGTAGGTCTGCTCAAACCTGATCAGGGAGAAGTAATTGTGTTGGGAAAACAGATAAATAAATTAAACAGCAAAGAATTAGATTCATTGAGGTTACATATTGGCTTTTCATTTCAAAGTGGAGCATTATATGACAGCATGAATGTTTACCAGAATCTTGCATTTCCGTTGACCATGAATATAAAAAATCTAAGTAAAAAAGAAGTTGATGATGCAGTGGAAGAAGTTCTGGATGCAGTGGGTTTAAAAGAAAAAATAAATCAAATGCCATCTGATCTTTCCGGCGGACAACGTAAAAGAATAGGCATTGCACGCACTTTAATTCTTAAACCGGAACGGAAATTATGTTATACGATGAACCCACATCCGGCATAGACCCGATTACAAGCGCTGAAATTATTGAACTGATCAACGAAGTACAGCAGCAATACAACACCAGTTCTGTTATCATTACACATGATCTGACCTGCGCTAAAAATACAGGCAACCGGATAGCTATGATGATTGATGGTAAATTTCAAAATATCGGGAAATTTGAAGATGTATTTGATTCGAATGATCAACAGGTAAAAGATTTTTATAATTATAATTTCATACAATAACCCATGAATGAATCACCAAATAAACGGGCAGTTTTAGTAGGACTATTTGTTATAATAGGATTACTATTTCTTATTGGAGGGATTCTTGTAGTAGGCAATCTGCGTGATACTTTTAAAAATAAAATGGAAGTGGTTTCTCTGTTTGATGATGTCAACGGATTGCAATTAGGAAATAATGTCTGGTTCTCAGGAGTGAAAATCGGGACTGTAAAGGACCTGCATTTTTACGGTAAATCTCAGGTGAGAGTAATGATGAATATTGAAACAAAAGCACAGCATTATATTCGTAAAGATGCAAAGGTAAAAATCAGCAGCGATGGATTTTTAGGAAAAAAAATACTGGTCATTTACGGAGGAACTTCAAATTCAGTAGAAATAAAGGAAGGCGATACCTTAGAAGTGGAAAAAACATTTTCTTCAGATGATATGATCAATACTTTGCAGGAAAATAATAAAAACCTGTTAGCCATTACCTCTGATTTTAAAACAATCAGTAAAAAATTAACTGCCGGTGAAGGCACCATTGGAAAATTACTTAACGACAATACAGTTTATTCAAACATTAGAGCAGCAATTATGTCACTTCAGAGTGCATCTGAAAAGGCACAACAATTGGTTAACTCACT
>JAPLDU010000044.1:8906-65354 GCA_026391255.1 Bacteroidia bacterium
TCACTTGCAGCTTTCAGTTCAGGACTTAACAAAAAAGGCACATTGGCAAATGAATTGACAACAGATACGGTAGTCTTTAATACCGTTAAAGCTTCCGTTTTACAATTGAAGCAAATTGCAGATACAGCATCAGCGTTTATCAGCAACCTCAAACAGGCAGGCAGTAATCCGAATACAACAATTGGCATGATGCTTCATGATAAAGAATCGGGTACCCGTTTAAAAGAAATTATTAAAAACTTAGAGAGCAGTTCTGTAAAATTAAATGAAGACCTTGAGGCGGCACAACACAATTTTTTACTGAGAGGTTATTTTAAAAAGAAAACAAAAGCCGGTAAAATTAATTCATCTGAAAAATAGCAGATCCCTTTATTCTGATGAATATTGAAGTATAATTAATTTCTGTCTTTAAAGTCAATGATAATGATTTAAGATTTGAGAATATCATTTTAAAAACTGTTTTGAATTTATTCCTCATGATTTACTGCTTTTTTTTCTTTATACTTTTTGTCGTCACAAAAAGTATGCAAAAAAGACTTAACTAATTGAACTCGTTCCGTCTCGTTCCTCGACTTCACTCAAACAGCAATTCGTTGATATGGAATTTTTTATTTTATGCTTCGCACCCAATTATTAGAAATAATATTTGAAAAAATGATTTTCCCTTATTCATTTTACGTGAATGTGACCATGAAAGCCCTGTGCGTTGGACGTCCACGAACTTAGCGAAGCGGTCTCACGAACCCCGACAAGTCGGGGTGAGTAACTTTCGGTGTGGAATACAACATGCACAGACCAGATAGGGTTGGCCTGTGCGAAAGTGCATGTTGTATTCTCGTTCGTGGTGCCCTTTTGCTTTTGGGCATGCAAAAGAAGTTGAATATGAATTATGTAACAGAAATAATTAAAATTCAAAACACTTTCTTAATGTGAAGATAAATTTGAATTTTTTAATAATGATGAAACTTATTTACCGAAAATTCAATTTGAATGATTTAATAGAACATTGGTGGGACTTTATTTATTATTTTCCAAGATGATGGTAAAATTCATATTTATTATATTCATTTTTAATAATCTCTGGAAAATTTTATTTTCTCAAGTTGATGATAATACTGATTATATTGGATTTGATATTCCTGATGTAAAACCTGTCTTTCGTGGTGATTTATCAGAATTTATTAAAATTCATACTAATTATCCAGATTCAGCCTTATCTGATTCTATAATTGGGAATGTGCTTGTTTCCTTCATTATCGATATCAATGGAAATACACTAAATCATAAAATTGTAAAAGGATTAGGAAAATATTTTGATAATGAAGCATTAAGAGTTGCAAAATTAATTAAGTATGAAAAACCTGCAATGTTAAGAGGAAGAAAAATCCAATTGCCTGAATATGTGATTATTAAATTTAAGCCTCCCAAACAATAGTTTCTAGTCAGTTTATATACATATACTGATACAAAACGATTTAAGATTAGGGATTACTCACAAGAATATTAATTTTTATAAGGTGTTCGTGAAATCACTGTAGTGAGCTAATAATATTACATTTCAGATTATCAGTTACATCTATAATCAGAAATCGTTGATCCTTGTTCTTTAGTCAAATAAGAATGACTTTAAAGACAGACACCAATTACTTTCTACTTTGAAGTATTAGAATAATTAACCCTTTTTCCCCGAAAATTATTTCCGGCAGGTTTTGTAACCGTCTGACCGGGATTTCGCTTTCTTTGTTGTTGTACCGGTGCTTTAACAGGATTGTTATCTATCAGTGGAAACGGATGGTTGTCAATAACGGTAATTTTCTTGGCAATCAGTTTTTCTATATCATTCAGGTATGCTTTTTCTTCTGCATCACAAAACGAAAAAGCCGTCCCCTTTGCTCCTGCCCTTCCCGTTCTTCCAATCCGGTGAACATAAGTTTCCGGCACATTAGAAATTTCATAATTGATCACATATTCCAGATCATCTACCAATACACGAGTGGTTTGTGCCTTAAAATTTGACAGTGCACGCTGCCTTGCATTCTGTGCTTTATTACCATGAATAGCCTCAGCCTGGATATTTTGCCTCAACAGAAATTTCACAACTTTATCCGCACCATGCTTTGTACGGGTAAATACCAGGGCAGTTTTTACAGCTTTGTCTTTTAGTATTTCCGTAAGTAAGGCACTTTTATTTCCTTTATCAACAAAGTAGACAAATTGTTTAATAATATCTACTGTCAATGAATCGGGTGAAACAGAAACCTTCGCAGGTTTTTGAAGTATGGTTCCTGCAAGTTTGATAATTTCTGGCAGCAATGTTGCTGAAAAGAACAGTGATTGCCTTTTTTTCGGAAGCACGGCAATTATTTTTTTCACATCGTGAATAAAACCCATGTCGAGCATACGATCTGCTTCATCAAGAACAAAGATTTCCACATCACGTAAATTCAGAAATCCCTGGCTCATGAGATCCAACAACCGGCCAGGAGTTGCGATCACAATATCTACTCCACTCCGTAATGCCGATGTCTGAGGGTTCTGATTAACACCACCATAAATTACGGTATATGTTAATCTTGTGTGTCTTCCATAAGCTTTAAAACTTTCACCGATTTGAATGGCCAACTCCCGTGTTGGCGTAACGACAAGGCTCCTTACTTTTCTTATTTTATCAAAAGTTCTTCTGGTACTTAATAATTGAAGAATAGGAATGGCAAATGCGGCCGTTTTCCCCGTTCCGGTTTGCGCACAGCCAAGCAAATCGGTGCCTTGTAAAACAATAGGAATTGATTGCACCTGAATGGGTGTCGGGGTTGTATAACCTTCTTCTTCTACTGCTTTTAAAATAGGTTCTATGATGTCTAAATTCCGGAATTGCATAATCATTTTAATTATGAGAAAAAATTTTAATGCTTAAATCATTATCTGTTAATGAATCATAAAAAACAGCAGAAATTAACCAGAGTCCGTCTCAAAAATCTATGATAATGATTTATGAATAAGGATCAACGATTTCAGATTTATGATGTATGTGTAATTATCTGATTTAATGATATCATTAAAAAATCTAAAATCTTTAATCGATATTCGTCAATCAAAATCAGGAATACTGCTGTTCGTAATGGTCATATGTTTCATTACAACGTAATAAATGAATTAATGTTCTATGACCCGCATTATTCCCTGTAAGGCCTCTTCGACCAGAACCAGGCCAGACAAACACCTGAAAACATATGCCAGATGCCCCACCAGGCGGCAATAAAAGCCATTCCGCCCAAACCATTGAACAGCCTGGGGTTGAAGATCAGTACCAAAGCAAGTCCTGAGTTTTTGATTCCGGTTTCTATAGATACAGACCTTACATCCCGGCCCGGAAGTTTCATCAATCTTGCGAACGCCCAGCCAATGAACAGTGCTAGGGAGTCCTGCAGAAAAACAAAAAGAAAAACAAATCCGATGTACTTTTTAAAGTACTCAAAATTAGACAAAAGGGCGACCAAAATATAACAGGCAAATATAATCAATGAAATAAGTCTAACAGGTTTTAATATCCTGCATGTAGTACCCGGGAATCTTTGTGCAAAAGCCTTTCCAAGCAACAATGGTACTCCAAGTAATATCACCACTGTTTTAAAAAGTTCAAACGGACTGACTTCTATGGGCATAATAATGGAGGAAGCCTCGCGGTAAAGGTTTCCGTAAAATGAAAAATTAAAAGGAGTCATGAACAGGGCCAGTACAAGACCGATGGCAGTGAGGCTTACCGATAACTCAACATTTCCTTTGGCCAGTGCAGAAATAAAGTTGGAAATATTTCCGCTCGGACAGGCGGCTACCAGAATCATTCCCAATGCAACGCTCGGAGTGGGATGCAAAATACAGACCAGCACGAATGACAAGGCAGGCAACAGGACAAACTGGGAACCCAAACCTACTAAGGTTGATTTTGGATGTGCAATGATCCTTTTAAAGTTTTCGGTCTTGATTTCGAGCGCAAGTCCGAACATGATGAAAGCAAGCGTGAAATTAAGCAATAGCAGGCTTCCACCAGAAAAATTCAATCTAACATTATCCAGAATTTTCAAAGATTCATTCATTAATACCAATTATTTTTACTTGTTTCATTATAAGTATTTATCATTTTGAAAATCCTTGAAAAACCAAAGATGCAAAATTTTGGAATTTGAAGATTTGAAAATGTGATAATGTGATAATGTGATAATGTGATGATGTGATGATGTGATGATGTGATGATGTGATGAAATGATAATCAAATTGACTCGTGACTCTTGACTTTTGTATTTTATTTGTTCGATTGTTCGTAGTTCAATAATTTGTGCATATTAAAATAATGACTATTTTTGCCGCTTATACGGTGGATGTAGCTCAGCTGGTTAGAGTACCGGATTGTGGTTCCGAGGGTCGTGGGTTCGAATCCCATCTTCCACCCATTTGACTCCCAACTTGCTTATAACCAGCATGTTGAGTTTTTTAATGATGCATTTGCGTCACTTTTTGCGTCACTTGGCATATTTTTACTTACAATTCATTCCCTCCTTTTCATTCATCTTAAATACATAAAAATATCTATTTTCCTGTTGACTGGGTTTGATTTTAAATGATTTGAATTTCCGTATTATTCTTTCTCTTTGCTGATAAAATGTACTGACAGGTCGCGACCTGTCAGTACATATTCCTAAATAGATTAAATACTTGTTGTCAAAATTTTCCGTTAATAGTTGTCAATAAATAGCAGAATGCGAAAAGCCAGTCTGGAATGCGGCATAAAAATGTTCCTGGATCGTTATCATGCTTCAATTCATGAATACATAAGTTTGAAAGATGCTGCTTATACTAATCGGACATGTTAAATAACAGGATTTTTAACCACCGGAATATTTACATTTTTGGGCTTGTCATGCTGGCCTCAAGTCTTCCTGTTTCGCTTTTCATGATGAGTGTTTCGCAATTTATTCTTGTTATTAACTGGATTCTCGAAGGCAACTTTAAACACAAATTACAGCTTCTAAAAGAAAGGAAAAGTATTCTACTATTTGTATCAATATATTTTGTTCACATCATTGGGCTTATTTATACAAGTTATCCCGAAGGATTTTTTGGGCAAAGTTATAATGCATTGAAAGATCTCAGGATAAAACTTCCTCTCCTACTCCTGCCTGTTGTTATCGGTACATCTGAAGGGTTAAGCCTTAAACAACTCAAAATACTGTTGCAGTTCTTTTTTGCATCAATCATAGTGAGCAGCCTGATAAGCACAGCCATCTTACTGGGACTCACTCATCACAAAGTAAATGATATCCGTAATATTTCATCCTTTATTTCTCACATCAGATTTGCTTTGCTTATTGATATTGCTATATTCTCCGCAGGTTATATTTTATTTTCAAAAAAGTATTTTCCAACAATAGCTGAGAAAGTACTTTATCCCGTAATTATAATCTGGCTTGCATTTTTTTTATTTTTACTTCAGTCAATGACCGGAATTACAATACTTGTAATCATGGTACTGGTAATTACTGGTTATTGGGCGTTCATGCTGAAAAACAAACTGTTACGTATTTTACTTATGGCGATGGCAGTTACAGTTATACTCCTGATTTCAGATTATATCCGTCTTTCAGTTGTCAGATATTATACCAAGGACATCATTGATCTGTCGAAAATTGAAAAAAATACCAGACTTGGCAATCCATATGTAAACGATATTATGTCCGGTGAAACCGAGAACGGGCATTATTTAGGTTTGTACCAATGTGAAAAAGAACTGCGCGAAGAATGGAACAAAATAAGTTCACGAAAATATGACAGCTTCGATCAAAAGGGACAGGGACTGAAATATACTTTAATGCGTTATCTTACGTCGAAAGGACTCAGAAAAGATGCATCAGGTGTTGCACAACTCAGTAAGAATGACATTGAACTGATTGAAAAAGGATATGCAAACTGTATTTATACCCAACGATGCAGCTTATATCCCCGGATTTACGAAATTATCTGGGAGCTCGACAGGTACTTTAACGGAGGTAATCCAAGCGGTCATTCTATATCTCAAAGAATTGAATATCTGAAAGCAGGCATACAAATTATTAAAGATAATATCTGGTTTGGAATCGGAACAGGTGATGCACAAAATGCTTTTAACCGGCAATATAATAAAATGAACTCCTCACTCAGCAAAGATTCCCGCCTGCGTGCACATAACCAGTTTGTAACGTTATTAATTACTTTTGGAATAACCGGGTTCTTGTGGATTATGTTTGCCATGTTTTACCCGATTTTCATGGAACATAAATCAAAAGACTATTTATTTATCATATTTTTTATTATCGCCTGCATTTCCATGCTTGACGAGGACACATGGGAAACTCAGGCGGGTATTACTTTTTTTGTGTACTTTTATGTGTTGTTTCTTTTTGGCAGAGCGCCGATAGAACAGTTGAACATTTGAACATTCGAATAATTGAACAATCGAATAAACAAATAATCAAATAAACAAATAAACATTATCACATTACCACATTACCAAATTATCACATCTTCCTTCGTGAATAATGATTTAATTGTAACATCCGTTTCAGTACCTTTTTAGATTTCAACAGGCAAATGGAAATATTCTTTAATTTTAATTGAAATTGCTCAATGAGACTGATAATAAATACACCTTTTTTAATAAATACTGTATCACTTTCGTCTTTGTACCAGCTGATATAACCATTGCTTTTTGTCCAGGACATTATTTCTTTGATATTCGGATTCGTATAATATTTCCCGTGGGTTTCGACCGATAATATTTCAGGTCTGCTTATCATATGTTTAATCACATACCATTCGGCGCCTTCAATATCAATACTGATCAGATCAAATTTACCCTCATCTATTTCATCGAATAATAATGAATCTGCCATAAATTTATCCGGATCGTTTATCTGATAATTGTCGTTAATCATCGCCGGGCTTGCTTCAAGCTGACTGATAAATGTAGAAGATTCCCGTCGGCATAATTCTATTTTACCATGATAGTCGAATATTGCTGCCTCTATTATTTTAACATTTTTACGGTCTGAAAAATAATTTCTGATTTTTTTTATATATTCAGGATCAGCTTCTACTAAAGTGGTATCAATATCATCTTTAATAAACCCGAGAAGGTTGGATTCTTCAGGAAGATATACTCCAACCTCACAAATACATCCAGGTTTAAAATTCTTCTTTTTTAGTTTGAAATATAACCTTATTGCTCCTTTGTTCATTTTATTGAATTTGCTGACCTGAAACTTTTTTAAGGTATTTAGACTATAGACTGTCAGACATTTTGAATTTCAAAGATACTAATTTTTTGAGTATGTAAGGAAAAGCAATAAAATAAAGTTAAATTCTGATAATAATAAATTTATTTTTTACCTTTCGGAAATTTATATGATCAAATTATGGCAATGAAATATATAATATGCATCATTATTTGTACATTTCTAATCATGTACGAACAGACTGTCAAGGCACAAACAGTTACGGTAAATGGTAATGTGTTTCTGACTGATCAGACAAGTTTTGATAATATCAAAATCAATTTTAATCGGGTAGCCCCGACAACAATACATGATTCCACATATACTACTTTAGATGGTTCCTTTTCAAAAGTGATAGCGACAGGCATTTATAATATCATTTATTCCAAATCTGGATATTCAACAGATTCCATCATTGAACAGCCCATATATTCAAATACTACATTGTCTGACACAACCCTGGTGCCGGGTTTTCAGGGAAATTTATCCGGGATAATCCTTCCCGGTACATATGTTATTTCAGGGTTAACTCATATTTTTAGCTCCGATACATTGGTGATACAACCCGGAGTAATCCTGCTATTTAAGCCAGGAAGTCAACTTAATATTGATGGCTTACTATTAGCCGTTGGTACTGTTACTGATAGCATTATTTTCACACATTCAGGAACCGGAACTTACTGGCGTGGATTGAGTTTTAATTTAGGATCAGATCATAATAGCAGGTTGTCTTATTGCAGGGTCGAATACAGCAATAATTCAGGAATTCAAATTTATTATTGCAATCCGAAAATAAACCATTCATTAATCAGATATAATACTATGCTGACAGGAAATGAAGGGGGAGGTATTTATATGGAAGGTTCAAGTTCTGATATTGATAGCGTAATTGTTTGTAATAACAAATCTTATTCTGGTGGTGGTATAAATATTATTTATGGATATAATCCGATAATTTCCAATACAGCTATTTATAATAATCATGCAAATAGTTCAGGAGGTGGAATTTACTCTGATGGTTATGGTACATACACATTATTAAATGCAAAGATTTATAATAATTATTCATCTGATGAAGCAGGAGCAATATTTTGTGGTTCCGGTTCAGTTTTTTTTAATAACATAATTTATAATAATCATGCATCATACTGTCCTGGTATTGTTTTCGCAAATAATGGCTGCATTTCCAGGATAATAAATACCATCATTGATGGTAATGTTTCAACAACCGAATCCAATGGAGTATATTTTTACAGCCTGCCTGATATCACTTATTTTACCAATTGCATCATTTCCAATCATAGCGGATTTGGAGTCGCTTGCACTACTATTAATGTTTCCCCTCATGTGCATATGATTAATTCCTTGTTATATCATAATTTCAGTGGTAATTTTAATTTTAATGATAACTGGTTAGGGCATAATATCACTGTAAATGCAAACAGTGATTCATGCGATGCCTATATGAATATTCAGAGGGATCCTTTGTTTGTTAACTTATTAAATCATGATTATCGGTTAAATACCGGTAGTCCTTGTATTGATGCCGGTTTAAACGATTCCGTCGGTTACTCGTTCGATATTGCAGGGCAATTAAGATTATGGGATGGCAACAATGATGGTGATACCGTTGTCGATATTGGTGCTTATGAATATCATGGTCCTGTGGAAACCATAGTAACGCCTGTGACTGATCGTAATATCATTTTTCCAAATCCATGTTGGGATTACTTTAATATAGAACTTGACCAGGGCGATTACCAGTTAAAAATCATTAATTATTTAGGCCAGGTAGAGTTGATTAAACCGATACATTCGTATTCATATAATCAGGTTGAAAAAATTGATTTTAAAAATCACTCACCGGGTATCTATTACATTTTATTAGATAATAGCCGGCACCGGATTGTTAAAAAATTAATGGTACTATAAGCCTGAATTTAAAGTCTACTCAGAATTTTCATACATTTGGGCGTTTTTTCCTTTCGGGATAAAAGATAAAAATAAATTTTATATGAAAAATTACAGACTTTTTACATTTTGCTTTCTGTTATTCGTTTTTGCAATTACAGGAACAGATGCTTATTCGCAAAAATTACAGTCCGTTTCAGGAAGTATGCCTTCATTTCCTTATCCAATAAGCTATATGCAACCTGACGGATCATATGTCAATATATATTTAAAAGGTGATGAATTTTTGAACTGGGCAAAAACATCTGATGAGTATACATTAATAAAAAATAAACAAAATGGATATGAATATGCAATAATTGATGTAAGCGGGAATCTTGTTCCTTCAGGGGTATTAGCAAATGATCCCGGTAAAAGAAATAATAATGAAGAAACATTTTTAAAATCCATATCTAAAAATTTACAGTTTAATAGAGACCAGATTTTGAAAGCAAGATCAAAAAGAGATAAACCGACAAAAAATATTAACGCATTTCCCTCCACAGGAACAGGTAAATATCTCATGATCCTTGTAAATTTTAATAATACAACTACAACTTATACACAAACAAATTTTTCGAATTATATGAACCAGACAGGTTATAATTTCCATGGAGCTACCGGAAGTTTCAAAGATTATTACCTTGATAATTCATTTAATCAGTTATCTATAACCACAATAGTTACAGAATGGGTTACTGTAAATCATCCTCATGATTATTACGGACCTTCTTCAAATTGGGCTCAGTTAGCTTATGATGCAGTTGTTGCTGCACATATTGCTGATCCGTCATTGGATTTCTCCCAATTTGATAACGACGGCGATGGCGCTGTTGATGGTATAGCAATAATGCACCAGGGCCCGGGACAGGAAGCCACGGGAAATTCAAATGATGTATGGTCTCATTCAGGAGATATAAGCTCAGGTAATTTAAATTATAATGGCGTTGATATCGGTCGTTATACTATGGAACCTGAGATTACCGGATCTTATATGTCTACAGTTGGTGTTATTTGTCATGAATTTGCTCATAACTTAGGTCTGCCTGATTTGTATGATGTTGATTACAGTTCGAACGGAATGGGAAACTGGGATATAATGGCAGGTGGTTCATGGCTTAACTCAGGCAAAACACCTTCAAATCATAATTGCTGGTCAAAATATGTATTACACTGGATTACTCCCACTACTATCAGCTCGGCAAATAATGATACTCTGTACAACGCATCACAAAACCAGGATTGTTATAAAATAACCACACCGACTTCAAACGAATACTTTTTACTTGAAAACCGGCAGCACATAGGATGGGATGCATATTTGCCCGGTCATGGTATGTTGATTTTGCATATTGATGGCAATTTAATTAATTCCACATTATCTAATAACACTGTAAATGATAATCCATCTCATCAGGGAGTCGATATCGTTGAGGCCGACAATACCTTAACAACGAATAATTCAGGTGACGGAGGAGATCCTTTTCCCGGAACAAGTCATAAAACCGTATTTACTGATGGAACTACCCCTGATTCACACACATGGGCCGGCGCCAGCATCAACAAACCAATAACAAATATTGCAGAAAATAATTCCACTCATGTGATTACTTTTGGTTTTATGGGTGGTGCACCCGGACCATTAAACGCTGATTTTTATGCTGACAATACTACTATTTTTGCAGGAAGTACCGCTGTTTTTACAAGTTTTTCAGTGACTCCTGCCGGAACCACAATTACTGATTATCAATGGACTTTTACGGGAGGAAATCCTTCATCATATTCCGGACAAAACCCTCCTGCCATTACTTATGACAATACAGGTAATTATACTGTCAGCCTTACAATTACTAACTCTATCAACAGCAGTGATACGGAAACAAAAACTAATTATATTACCGTAAATCCAGCACCAACCTGTAACTGGATTATTCAGGCAAGCCATTTTACCACTGCCTCAACAGGTGTGGCATTTTTGTCAATTGTTGATCCAAGTACTGCATGGGGTGTTGGTCTTAATGGACAGACAGGAGCAGTTTTAACACAATATACCAGAACCTCTGATGGAACAACCTGGCATGCAGGTACTATGTCAGGGGTAACTTCCGGTGATGTGCCTTCATGTATTGCAGGAGTGAGTTCTACTGTAGCGTATATTACTGCTTATAATACAACTACACCATCTTATGGAGGTGTATTTGTGACTACTAACGGAGGAACAAGCTGGACAAAACAAACTACCGCTGCCTTTTCAGGATCTGCCGCTTTTCCTGATATAATTCATTTTTTTAATTCAAATGAAGGTCTATGTATGGGTGATCCTAATGGAGGGTATTTTGAAATTTATACAACTACAAATGGAGGTACAACCTGGTCAAGAGTTCCACAGGCAAATATACCGGCAAATCAGTCAGGAGAATACGGATACACCAACTTGTACGATGCAGTTGGCGATACCATTTGGTATGGTACAAATAAGGGCAGGGTATTTAAATCAGCTGATAAAGGCATACACTGGTCAGTATATGCTGTGAGCGGGTTTTCTGATATGTCACATCTTACTTTTAATGATGCGAACAATGGATTAGCTCAGCAGATAAATTATAATACTTCTACTGGTGCAATCACCTCTGTTGTAATGAGGGTAACTCATGATGGTGGTCAAACCTGGTCAGTTCTTGCACCTGGTTCAGGAATATTTTATTCAGATATTGATGGCGTTCCCGGTGTTGCAGGAAAATATATATCAGTTGGCAGAGATATCTCAGGTAATTATGGTTCTTCATTCTCGGACGACTATGGTACATCGTGGACTAATATTGACGGGGGAACACAATACATATCGACAAAATTTTATAATACAAATACCGGTTGGGCAGGTGGTTTTAATACCAACTATTCGACCAGGGGAATTTATAAATATAATTCTTTACTTAATATCGATGAGGGAATTACAAATAACAGAGAAGAAGCTGTTATTTATCCGAATCCGGTTTCGGATAGGTTAAATATTCAATTACACGGAGCTCAACAACAACTGGTAAAAATTAGGATTTACAATTTGCTTGGAGAACTTATTCATGAGACTGATGAATATAATGTGAATGAAAATTATTATTCTTCAGTTGACGTATCTTCTTATACAAAAGGAGTTTACCTTGCAATAATAGAAACACATAAACAAATATTTAAACAGAAAATTATTATAGAATAAAATGGTATTATAATTAAACTCCGGCAATTTTTCCGTTCAGAAACTGTATTATATTCCCTTCTATCCTGCCCTCAACATCTATAATGTCGCTTTTCCGGAAGCTTTCACCGGTAATGATTTCATAAAGTTCGATATAACGCTCTGAAACCTGTTCAATAAATTCTTCAGGCATTTCAGGTAACTGCTGCCCTTTTTTTCCCTGGAAACCACGTTCCATCAGCCATTCTCTTACAAACTCCTTTGATAACTGTTTCTGCTGTTCTCCACTTGCCATTCTTTCCTCATAGCCGCGGCTGTAAAAATACCGCGATGAATCCGGTGTGTGAATTTCATCTATCAGCATGATTTTCCCGTCTTTCTTACCAAATTCATATTTTGTAGCTTATCAGCAATCTCTGTTCCGCGTTGGAACAAGCGATAGGTGTAATCTTCAAGGATTGAATAATCTGATTCTGAAACAAGTCCGGAACTGATGATCTCTTCTTTCGAAATATCCTCATCATGGCCGATCAGCGCTTTGGTTGTGGGAGTAATGATTGGTTTGCCGAACTTTTCGTTTTCTTTCATCCCTTCCGGTATCGGAATACCGCATAACATCCGTTTGCCGGATTTATACTCCCGCCAGGCATGACCGGTAAGATATCCGCGGATGACCATCTCCACTTTAAAAGGTTCTGCAAAATGTCCCGCAGTGACCATAGGGTCGGGAACTTCTATTTTCCAGTTCGGAACGATATCGGATGTGAGGTCAAGGAATCTTGCAGCAATCTGGTTAAGAACCTGTCCTTTGTAAGGTATTCCTGATGGCAGTACCACGTCAAATGCCGAAATACGGTCGGTGACGATCATTATCATAATTTTGCCGCCGATGTGATATACATCGCGGACTTTCCCCTTATAAAATCCGCTCTGGCCGGCAAAGGAGAAATGAGTTTCCGTGATTGCTCTTTTCATTACTTATCGATATTTTGTTGATTATCCGGGTTCAATACTTTTTCCAGGCTTGATTCATTTTCATTTTTCCTATCCAGTTTATCATAAGCCTCCACAATCTGTTTAACTAATTTATGACGGGAAATATCACCGGTATTGAATTCGATAATAGAAATTCCTTCAATATTCTGAAGAATCCTGAGCGCCAGCAGCAGGCCTGACGATTGTTTCCGGGGCAGGTCAATCTGGGTAATATCTCCCGTGATGATGAATTTTGAGTTGGTTCCCATCCGGGTGACAAACATTTTAAACTGGTTAAGCGTGGCATTCTGCGCCTCATCAAGGATTACAAATGCATTGTCGAGAGTTCGCCCCCTCATATAAGCCAGCGGTGCTATCTGAACCACATTATCGTGCATGTAATCATCAAGACGCTTGGGAGGAATCATGTCATAAAGGGCATCGTATAAGGGCTGGAGATAAGGATCAATTTTTTCTTTCATGTCTCCCGGCAGGAAGCCGAGGCTTTCACCGGTTTCTACGGCAGGGCGGCTGAGCACTATTCGTTTTACTTCCCTGTTCTTAAGTGCCCTGACAGCAAGTGCTATAGCAGTATAAGTCTTGCCGGTACCTGCCGGTCCTATTGCAAATATGAGATCATTTGACTGGTATTTTTCGATCATCAGCATCTGGTTGGGAGTCAGAGCTTTAATTGGTTTGCCACTGGTTCCGTAAATGATAATGTCAGGTGATTCGTAGCTGCCGCTGCCCTTAAACCCGTTCTCGACAATAATTTTCTCAAAATCGTTATTAGTCAGATAATTATATTTTTCAAGATGGGTAATTAACTGGCCGATTTTTTCCTCAAATTTCAGAATTTCAGTTTCTTCTCCATTAGCTTTCAGCTCATTACCACGACCAACGATTTTGAGTTTAGGAAAAAACCCTTTCATTTTTTCCAGTCTGGTATCATTTACGCCGTATATATCAACCGGGTCAATCCCTTCGAGAATGATCAGCTTTTCCATCATCATAAGTCAATAATAATCCCTAATTTTGCGGCTGCAAAGTAATTATTTTGTAGTAATAAACCGAAACAAAAGCCTGTAAATTTCTATGCCTGTAATTACACTGACCTGTGACTGGAAAAATACCGATTATTATTCCGCAGCATTGAAAGGAAAGATCCTGTCCGGTTGCCGGGATGCCAAAATCATTGATATATCAAACGATATTATACCTTTTAATAAAGGGCAGGCCGGGTATATCCTGAAATGCTGTTACCGGTACTTTCCTGCAGGAACCATTCATATTTGCGGAATAGGTGATGCAAATGATCGTGCCCTGATCGTTTTTGCTAACAAGCAGTACTTTATCGCACGGGATAATGGTTTATTATCCCTGGTCATTCCTGAAGAAGAGGTGGATACCATAGTCAGCATCAGTGAAGATTCCCACGTTACATTTCCCGAATCAGACATTTTTGCTGAACTGGCCTGCAGTGTTGCTAGTGGTAAAGATATCAGAAGCCTGGGAACAGTTGTGTCCTCTTTCAAAAAGGAACTGGGATTGCAACCGGTATATGACAAATCATCTGTTACCGGCAATTTTGTTCACTTTGATTCTTATGGCAACGGGATCACAAATATATCAGAGGATCTGTTCAGCAAAATTGCTTCAGGCCGAAGGTTTGCAGTGTGTTTTGGAGAGTTCCGTGTTGAAATGATTCATCATGATTATTTTCATATTTCTGACTATGAACCTTTTGCAGTATTCAATTCTCTTGGTTTTCTTGAAACCGGGATAAAATATGCAAACCTGAAAGAAAATTCAGGACTTGGGCTTAATGCAATCATCAGGATATTGTTTTACGATTAATACAATGCGGTATTTATGGAAGAAAAACTCAGAGCCTTCGGGCGGTTGTTACAAATCATGGACGATTTGCGTGCACAGTGTCCCTGGGATAAAAAACAGACTTTTGAGAGCCTTAGAACGCTTACCATAGAAGAAGTATATGAGTTAGCCGATGCAATTACCAAAAAGGAAAATCAGGAAATCAAAAAAGAGCTTGGTGATATCCTGCTGCATATTGTGTTTTATGCTAAGATTGGTTCTGAAACAAACGAATTTGATATTTCTGATGTGATCAATTCCTTGTGTGATAAGCTGGTTTACAGGCATCCTCATATTTACGGTGATGTGAAAGTAAATAATGATGTGGATGTTGCCGATAACTGGGAAAAACTCAAACTTGACGAAGGTGAATCGGGTGAAAAAACCGTGCTCGGAGGTGTGCCGGATAATCTTCCTGCATTGATCAAAGCCTACCGTATACAGGATAAAGCCAGGGGAGTCGGATTTGACTGGGACGTGAAAGAGCAGATATGGGAAAAGGTGAATGAAGAGATTGGCGAATTGAAACACGAGATCGACCAGATGGATCAGGATAAAACTGAAAAGGAATTCGGCGATCTGTTTTTCTCTCTGATCAATGCATCCCGCCTGTATGGTGTAAACCCCGAAAATGCTCTTGAACAAACCAACCAGAAATTCATCAACAGGTTCAATTACCTTGAAAGCCAGACCATCCGGCAAGGACGATCACTCAGGGATATGAACCTCGATGAAATGAATGTAATATGGGAAGAGGCTAAAAAACTGGACAAATGAACATTCGAACTCCGCCTCCGGCGGACGAACGATCTTCGTTGAACTCCGAATATTGAACCCCGAACGTTGAACTCCGAACATTGAACCATTGGTTACATCAACTGCATAATAACCGGCTATCCTTCGGTTGCCGGAGTTTCTGCTTCAGGGATGATTGCTGAAGTTTCTGTTTCAGGAATTGCAGCCGGAATCTCTTCAGAAGCAGGTTTTTCTTCCTCAAATATAAGCATATCATTCTTTAACAGAATATTATACCAGGTGAGTACTTTTTTAATATCTGAAATATAAACTTTTTCCCTGTCAAAATCAGGCAGAACTTCAGCAAAGTACTTCTTTAATATGTCGATGTCAGATTTGGGGTCTAAAGTTGCAGCCCCGTTTTCTTTGGCAAAAATATTTTTAAAAACCTTTGTAATGGGTACATCTTCACCCGAGGTGAATATGGCAATATCTTCCAGTGCAGATATCCTGGTTGCAGCATATACAGGCATTCTCTTCTTATCTTCCAGTGATTCGGCAACAATCCCGTTTTTTATCTGGGAAATTTTCCGGTAAAGTCCCGGATGACCTGAAATGGAAAGTATGTCTTTTAAATCCATGTTTTTATATTTTTTATGCAAATATAATACTTTTCAGGCCATGCTTCTTTCTTTCCTTATCTTTTCGTACGCTTCATTCACTTTTTTGAATTTCTCCATGGCAGCTTTCTGAATATCTTCACCGAGGTAACTCACTTTGTCAGGATGGTATTTTTTTGCCATGCTTCGATAAGCAGCTTTTACTTCTTCATTGGTTGAACCTATTTCAATTTCAAGTACTTTGTAAGACGAGTCAGTGAGGTCGACAAACATAGATTTTATGGAATCAAAATCCATCTTTCCGATTCCAAGGTAACCAGAGATATTTTCGATCAACCTGAGCTCAGATGCTACAATTTCACCGTCAGATTTTGAAATTCCAAACAGGAAATGAAGCAACTCAAGCCTTGATGAATAATCCATGTGAGCTTTTATCTGGAAACAAACTTCATATACAGGTATATCTTTTTTGATAATCTCTCCAAGTATTTTCACCAGTTGAGTGGCAGAACTAATACCGAAAGACTGGATAAAATAATTTTTCACATAATCCAGTTCAGAGCGCAGAACTTTTCCATCGGCTTTCATTACTGCAGCTACAAGTACCAGAAGGCTAACGGTAAAATCGCCTGAAGTGGCCGGTGAACCGGCAATCATCACAGGTTCATTCCCTCCATCAAAAAAGGATCCCAGACCAAAGCCAATGATGGCTCCAATTGGACCTCCCAGCACGAAACCCAGTCCGCCTCCTATCCATTTTCCAAATTTTGCCATTGATGAAAAGTTGTAAAGTTCTTAAAGTTCTTAAAGTTTATAAAGTTTATAAAGTTTATAAAGTTCATAAAGTTATTTATATTACCAATTCACCATTCACCATTCACCACTCACCATTCACTACTCACCATTCACTACTCACCACTCACCATTCACTACTCACCAATTTGTTATGAATATCAAGAATTACGGGTAGAATCAAATGTTTGCCATCGTTAATCAGAATAAACTGAGAGAACTTTTTCCTTGTTTCATCATCAGTCTGTTGCTTAATCCTGGCCAATACCAATAACTCACTTGTTCCGTCACGTTTCATTACACGACTTGTCCTGGTATTCTCAGGTGCAATAACTGAAATGGTCATGTCCAGCCTGGTATACAAACGGCTCTCGATCAGCAATGCAGCCTCAATGATGGTATATGGTACAAATTGCCTGGCAGTATGCCACTGAATGTATTCCTGTTCAATGACCGGATGAATAAAGCCATTGATAAAGGCAAGTTCTGCCGGACTGTTAAAAATAATACCGGCAAGCATAGTCTTGTCAACTGAGCCATCCTGAGTTATTATCTGCTGTCCATATCGTAAAACCAGGTTTTTCCTGACAGTCAAATTGGTAGCATACAGATTTTTTACCTCCTGATCGGCTTTGAACACAGGAATTCCGAGCTTGCTGAATACTTCACAGGCCAGTGATTTTCCACTACCAATACCACCCGTAACTCCTACTTTTAAAGACATAACTAATTTATCATCAGTATGCTGAACTCAACGCAACGGTTTTATGGTTATTGCCCTTCCGGATGCCCCTGATAAATCAAAAAAAACCGTGTCTGGCTGTATTTCAATAATGTTCAGGTCTTTGTGAAGTTGGTTTACGATACTTGAATTCAGGTACTTTGAAAGAAAATAGTAAATTGAAGAACGGTTTCCCGTTGAATGCAACCTGTATTTTACTGCATCGATGGTAACCGGGTCAAGAACAGATTCCAACCGGCATTTCAATAATGTATAACCCGAGGCTTTGACTTTTAACTTTAAATTCTGGCGGGAACTATTCGGTACTCCTTTTCCAACCGGCAGGTTTATGTATGTGACAGGACATTTTAAATCAGTCACGTATTCATTATTCAGTTTATCGAGAAGCCAGAAAACGGACGATATGAACACGAAAAAAAGATAAATAAGCATTCTCTTTTGCCGGTTATCTTTTCCATGCCCGAATATATTTTTTATTTTTAGTATGAAAGTCACTAAATTAATTTGAAAATTTGATCCGCCTGAGGCGGATGTGCAAATTTGATTCGCCTGAGGCGGATTAAATTCGTTTCACGGGAATAAGATTAGCGACAACATGTTGGTAAGTTTTGTTTCCTAAGCGTCTAAATTTTTCACATGAGAAAAAGCCTTCGGGGAAATAAAATTTACGATTTACGATCCGCCTGAGGCGGAACGATTTACGAATCAGAAGACAATAAATAAACGAACAACATGTTGGTAAGTTTGCTGTATTAAGCGTATAAATAAAAAGTAAATTTTCAGGTTGTTTTGGCTAAAGAAGGAAGTCGTCAGAGTTAGTCTTAAATATACTGCCTACTGCCTGTTGCCTTATTATTTTTAAAAATCAGGCATCGGCTTCTTTTCCGCTTTTTACCGGAAATCATGCCAATGCTCCGTAAATAATGCCGTACAGTACCTGATTAAAAAGTCAGTTCCCTGAATATCTGTTTATTTAGATTCCTGAATATCAGTAGGATCTTTAACAACTGCTCCTTTATCAACCTTAATCAACACATTATCTGAGATTTCAACAGTAAGGGTCTGTTCTTTCACATCCATGATCTTTCCATAGATACCACCATTAGTAATGATCTTGTCGCCCTTTTTCAATGTTTCGCGGAAATTCTTCAGTTCTTTCTGTCGTTTCATTTGCGGACGGATCATAAAAAAGTAAAAAACAACAACGATCAGCACCAGGAAGATTATGGATGAAAATCCACTCTGGCCGGAACCACCTTGCGGCGCCATTAATAAAATCTGATTTAACATTTTATTTGTTTATTAATTATCAATTATGTTCAATTCGATTCAGAATAAGTCATTATTCTTTGAAGATAAATCCAGTCTCACTTACCCGGAGTCACAACGTTTGCAGTAAATGAAAGTTCATATCGGTTGGGCTGAGTATTTGCAAGTACAGTAACAGTTTTGTGCTGCATTCCCTCCCTGTTCTCACTGTTAAAAACCACTTCAATTTCTCCGTGTCCCTTGGGAGGAACCGGTTTGGTCTCGTATTTTGGTACTGTACAACCACATGATGCAGAAGCTGAACTTATCACCAGGTCAGATTTCCCGGTGTTTGTAAATTTAAAGGTGTGTGACACTTTTTCACCCTGGATGATCATTCCGAAATCGAAAACCTGTGATTCAAATTTGAATACGGGCAGATTTCCAGAATTGGTAATATCGTTTGCAGTAACCGGATTTTCAATGTTATTCGCAGATACCTTATTTTTTCCATTGCCTGGATGCCTGCACGAAACGGCCATCAGTAACGTAATGATAAATAATGTGTAATAAAAAATTTTTGTATTCATATCAACCTTGAAAAATCGCCGCAAAATAAATAAAATTTCCGAGAATTGTCAATTCTGAGTTGTAAGTTCATAAAGTTTGTAAAGTTCATAAAGTTATTGTCTACTGCTTTATGCCTGATGCCATATGACTATTGACTATTGACTATTGACTATTGACTATTGACTATTGACTATTGACTATTGACTATTGACTATTGACTATTGACTATTGACTATTGACTATTATTTCATGCACACCATCTGAAGGAATTGCCTGGTAGAATTCAGGTTTTAAACCTGTTTTATTTTCATATTGCCGGTAAACCTCCGTCATGAAATGATCAGCAGAATCTTTGTGAACAAGGCTGATGGTACATCCGCCAAATCCCGCTCCTGTCATACGGCTTCCGGCAACACCCGGTATTTTCAGAGATTCCTCTACCAGTGTATCTAATTCAAAACCAGTGACTTCATAATCAGTTTTCAGCGATATATGTGATTCTGTCATGAGTTTCCCCAGTGTCAAAAGATCATTTGATTCGATACATTTCACAGCGTTTTTAACACGTTGGTTTTCGGTAATCACGTGCCTGGCTCTTTTTTTTGAAATCTCATTTTTTATTAAAGTTGATAATTTTTCAAATTCATTGAAATTCAATTCGCTGAGATTATTGATTTTACGATGATTGCATATAGCTGATACGGCTTCATTACATTCAATTACGCGTTGATTGTAGGCGGATGAAATCAATTCCCTGGGTTTATTGGTATTTGCGATAATTATATGGTAGCGTCCGGTAAAAAATGGAATGGTTTGATAACTGATGCTTGTACAATTTATGAAGAGTGCATGATCTTTTTTGCTCAGTGCAACGGCCATCTGGTCCATAATGCCGCAATTCATTCCGACAAAATCATTTTCCGCATGCCTGCACATGTTGACTAATTGCATTATTTCCAACCCTGATCGTGACAATGAATTCAGTGCAAATGCCGTCACCATTTCAATGGAAGCTGAAGAAGATAATCCGGCACCATTGGGAATGTCGCCGTAAAATAAGAGGTCATAACCGCTTAATTCAAGATTAAGCAAGTCAAATTCATTGATCACACCAAGAGGATAATTGATCCAGGGTACAGGTGATTTTGTACTCACCTCATTAACAGGCACTGAGGCACAAACATCGATATTAACTGAAGTTAATCTGAAAATATTTTCAGGGTTTTTGCGGATCAAAAGAAATGTACCGGTTTTAATTGCGAAAGGGAGCACAAAACCTCCGTTATAATCAGTGTGCTCACCAATAAGATTGACCCTGCCGGGAGAAAAGAAAATACGGACATTTTCCGAAGAATCGCCATATCTTAAAAGAAATTCAGATTTCAGTTTATCAATATCCAATGTAATTATGTTTATAAAAATTCATTTGTTCCAACAATTGAACTCCGCCTCCGGCAGACGAACATACGAATTATTGAATAATCGGGTTCAAACTATAGGATTTTAATCACTGAAAAACAGAAGAATGGGATATCCAATTGAAAAAAGAAAAAACATCAGAAAGGGTTCAGGTTAATATCCCATCGTTGATACACATTACGGTGAGTTCTCAGAGTAAATCGTACACCTGCATTGATTGAAAAAAACATAGAATTTTCAATGGGATATTGGTAATCGAGATAATTATCAGTTGGAATAGATATTATCCCTTCAACAAATAAAGAACTGTGCCTGAGTGAATATTTTGCACCAAAACCTGCATTTACAAGAATTTCAGTGGAAATATGCACTGCATTGTCAATAAACTTAGGAGATGGAAAATAGTTTTGATCATATGTGGAAAGCTTGTTTGTCTGTGAATAATTCAAAGCAGTAACACCAAGAATACCATAAAATCCTGATTTTTCCTCAGGAATACCCTTAAAGAAATATTGGCAGTTCAGAAACAACTGCCAGCTCTGACCGGTAACAGAATTATATATCGGAACCGTGAAGAAATCGTAACCAGGGTCACCTGGTTTTAATGTGCTTAAATGGCCCAGGGTACGGACTGTTGAGATTACTTTGTCATAAATGCTGAACCCTGCATCGAACAAAATCTGGTGAGTATCATAAGAAAGTCTGAGATTAGCTCCGTAATGAAGATTATTATCCTTGGACGACAGAAAATAATAAGTGGTGGGGCCAAAGCCGGCCATTATCTGAGCCCGGGAAGCTGTCCCGGCCATAAGCAGCAATAATAATAACGGTAAACAAAAAGTCCTTTTTTTCATTGACAAAAAATAGCCAGTAATTACACGGCTAAAATAGTAAATTATTTTATTCTGAATCAACATACCACAATTGTGTTGCACGACAGATAAATCATAACAAACCTTTCTTTGAAGCTATCAGTTTTTTCAGATCATCAGGAGTATCAATGGCAATATTTTCATTGAGACTCAGCGCAGTTTTAATCCGGTAACCGTTTTCGATCCAGCGGAGCTGTTCAAGTGATTCGGCCTTTTCGAGGGATGAAGGATTTAATTTCGAGATTTCATCAAGGATATCGGCCCTGAACGCATACATTCCAATATGGCCATAGTAGGTGTGAAGTTCAAGCCAGTCATTACTTTCAGCATTCCTTAAGTATGGAATAGGTGCACGGCTGAAATACATAGCTTCCTTTTCAGAATTCACAACGACTTTGGGGAGGTTTGGGCTGAAAAGATCTTCCAAATTATTGATGGGCCTTATTAAAGTGGCAATCTGAGTTTTATGATCATGAAAGCAACTCATAATAAGTTGTAATTGTTCCTGGTCAAGAAAAGGTTCATCTCCCTGTATGTTTATGACAATATCAAAAATTGCCAAACCTGAATCCCGAATAATACGGGCAGCCTCCGCACATCTGTCAGTACCGCTCCGGTGTTGGACTGATGTCATGATAACATTACCACCGAAAGCATGTACTGCATCCTTAATTCTGACATCATCTGTTGCAACAGTAACATAATCAAATGCTGATAATGAGTTCTCATAAACCCTTCTGATCATTGATTTTCCAAAAATATCAACCAGCGGTTTGCCCGGAAATCGCGTGGAAGCATACCTTGCAGGAATAATACCTATGAATTTCATTATAATATGAAAAATGTTATATTTTAAAAGTCGTTAGTCGTTAGTCGTTAGTCATCTAATCCTTATTTCTTATTTCTTATTTCTTATTTCTTATTGCCTATTACCTGTTTTTTGCAAATTAAAGCAGTTTTGAATTAAAAAATGAAAAAATATTAACAGTTACAGCAACTATAGAGAACCGGATTACGTCTTCAATCATAAATGAAATATTGTTAATTATTATTACTCAATTTATTCGGAAATAATAAAGCTTGAATTATCTTTGCATAATTAATTCATTATTGAAAATGAAAAGACTTTTACTTGCGACCATTTTCCTGGCGGCATCAGGAATATTCTTATCATTTCCTGTACACAGCCAGATCAGCCAGGGAGGATTACCTCTAAGTTATTATTATATACTACCAGGTAAAGGCGAAATTGTTTCAGTACCACCGCTATCTTCAGCTCAGATACAATCAGATATTGAATCAACGGAGAAGGATGGTAGTTTTTACAAGTACGGAAGAATAATCCCCGTTGATTTTTCTGCTGAAACAGCAGGAAAATGGGAGGAAACACCTGATGGAAGCCGTGTCTGGCGTTTAACACTGCAATCGGTCGGCGCTCTTGCTTTAACAGTTCATTTCTCAGATTTTCATCTGCCCTCAACCGGGAAATTATTTTTGTATAATCAGGATAAAAAGCAGGTGATCGGCGCTTTTACCCAGTTCAATAATAGTCTGTCAGGGATTTTTACTACAGAACTGATCGAGGGTGAAATGGTTACAATTGAATATAATGAAGATGAAGGGACTAATGATGATGTGAATCTTCATATTACCGGACTAGGCTATGCTTTCCGTTCCGTTTATTTTAAAGATGTAAATGATTTTGGAGGATCAGGCAGTTGTGAAGTCAATGTAAATTGTTCACCGGAAGGAACAAACTGGCAGGATCAGAAAAGAGGAGTTGTCAGGGTTGGAGTGGTTGAAGGATCATCTCAGGGCTGGTGTTCAGGTTCACTTATCAATAATACGAATGAAGACTGCACACCTTATATACTTACTGCTGATCATTGCGGTGGAACGGCATCTCCCAGTGATTTTGCGCAGTGGACATTTTATTTTGATTATGAGTCACCTTCATGTTCAAATCCTGCCAATGAAGGATCTCTTGCCACTCACACAATAACGGGTTGCAGTTTATGCGCTCATGGCGGTACCGGTGGATCTACCGGTTCTGATTTTCTCCTGCTCCTGCTGTCTTCATCTGTTCCTGATAACTTTAATCCCTATTATAACGGATGGAGCAGGGATACTATTCCTTCTGTAAACGGAGTTGGAATCCATCATCCTGCAGGCGATATCAAAAAAATATCTGTCTACTCTGCTGCTCTTATTTCGTCCGACTGGAATGGCAGCGGATTACCATCACACTGGAAAGTTACATGGGTGGCTACTACCAATGGACACGGAGTTACCGAAGGAGGATCATCGGGTTCTCCATTGTTTAATCCGGTTGGCCAGATAGTAGGTCAGCTTACCGGTGGCAGTTCTTATTGCAGTTCACCACAGGAACCGGATTTTTACGGCAAGTTTTATTATTCCTGGATTACCAACGGAACTTCAAGCGGTGCACAGTTAAAACCATGGTTGGATCCGGGAAATACAAACACCATGACATTGCAGGGTAAGAATTCTTGTGCCAGTGGTGGTTTGTATGCAAATTTCACATATTCACCGACGATCATTGTAGCCGGCAATTCTGTTAATTTCACCGATGCCTCGACGGGCGGTCCAACAAGCTGGAACTGGACATTTAACGGTGGAATTCCTGCAACATCATCACAACATAATCCGACAGGGATTTTATACAGTACACCCGGAACTTATACTGCAACACTCGTTATTTCAAACGGACTTGCCAATGCTAACAGGGTAAAAGATATCACTGTTATTGCTCCGGGACCACCTGTTGCTGATTTTACAGTAAACAACCAGTCAGTAGTAACAGGTCATAGCGTGAATGTCTATGACCTTACCACCGGCGGACCTACACAATGGACCTGGACTTTTGTCGGTGGTACTCCGGGTTCATCAAATCTGCAAAATCCTTCTAATATTACCTATAATTATCCGGGAACCTACAATGTGTCACTCAGTGTTTCAAATCCTTACGGAAATAATTACAAAATTAAAGTGGGATATATCACGGTGACTAACCAACCACCTGTTGTAAACTACTGCGATACTTTGACAAACATGCTGCCCATGGACTCGCTGATGATATTGCCTGTTGCACCATGGGGTTACATCCCGGGCCACAATGCATATTATGCAAATGAATATGCTGACCGTTATATAAACACTTTGTATGATACGATCAGCGGATTGATAGTTCCTGTTAATCTGTCGAGTTCTACTTTATCGAGTGCTATGGTTGAATTTAAGGTATGGGGCGGCGATACTGTTCCGACTGGAGTACTGGGAAGTAAATCAGTTCCCATTTTAAACCTTATACCAAATTTCCAGAATATTGTTATGTTTGATCAACCAGTAGCCATTTCAGGTAATTTCTTCGTTGGTTACAAGATCACTTATTACCCGGGAGACAACTATCAGGGCGCCAATAATTTTGCTGTCAATATGGCAAAAAACAGAGGTAAAGGTCAGTTTGCGACATTATTTTTAAAAATCAGCGGACAATGGAATAAATTATCCAACCTGGCACTGTTCGACAGCACATGCAGTTCATTGTCCATTAAGCCTATCACTTGTTATTACGCTGGAATTCACGAAACTAATGAAAATAATAAAATCATAATCTATCCGAATCCGGCGGGTGATGTTATACATGTTAACTTTGGAAGGAGCCTTGCCGACCGGTCATTAGTTGAAGTTTTTGATATGATTGGAAACCTTCTGCCGGCAAATGTTCAGAAAGAAGCTGAAAACCAGGTACAGCTTGATCTTTCATCAGAAGTTTCCGGAATATATTTTATTAAAGTTCATGTGAATAACTTCGTGATTACAAAAAAAGTAATTATAGTTAAATAATTAAAGACCAATATATTTAAAATGACACCGTTAATAATGTAGTGGTGTCATTTTTTTTATAAGCAAGCTCAGATGCAGTTTAACCGAAATATATACAGGTTACTAATTTTCATTATCCTGATTGTAACGGAAATATCAGGGAGAACGCAGACACCACTCACGGCTGCTGTTGATTTTACAGTCACTGATATAAATGGTAATAATTTTAACCTTTTTTCAATTCTTACAACTGGTAAATTAGTTGTGATTGATTTTTTTTCTGCAGGAAGCCCGTCATCACAACAGGCATCACCTTTAATCAATCAATCCTATCAGGATTTCGGATGCAATTCGGGTAATGTAATTTTTATCGGCGTTGATCAGGGAGGTACAAATAATGAGACCGGTGAGTTTGCCGACATTTACGGAATTGATTTTCCTGTTGCAAGCGGGTTGGAAGGCGGTGGCAATGCAGCCAGTACTGCTTTCCAGATCATCAATTTTCCAAGTATTGTGTTGATCGCTTCCGATCATTCAATATTAAACCCGAACCTCACCCCTTACTATATGATTACCAGTCTTATTCAGTTGGATGGGGGAATACTTCATAATTGCGCTGCGACCGTTTTAGCTGACTTTTCTTATACACCTCAAACCGTTATTGCAGGTAATTCGGTTGATTTTACTGATATATCGACTGGTAATCCTGCTATTTGGATCTGGACCCTTGATGGCGGTTTACTCCTTACATCTACTGTACAAAACCCAACTGGCGTAGTATACAGCACAACAGGTGTATATCCGGCTACTTTGCTGGTTTCAAACGGTATTACATCAGATTCAAAAACCAGGTATATTCATGTTGTGGCCCCTGGTATTCCATATCCTGATTTTGTGGCGTCAAGCACTAATATCAATGTATATGATACCATTTCTTTTTCTGATCTGACAGTTGGTAATCCTACTGAATGGTACTGGACATTTGTGGGAGGAGATCCGGTTCATGCCGTTGTTCAGAACCCGACAGGCATAATATATTATTATCCGGGTGTGTACACAGTATCTCTTACGGCAGGAAATTCCTTCGGGTCGGGCTACTTCACCCATTATTTCTACATCAGGGTTAACCCTCAGCAACCACCTGTTGATTATTGTGATACGCTTACAAACCTGCTGCCCTACGATTCCCTCATGGTCATGCAGGTTAGCCCGTGGGGTGTTGTTCCCGGTCATAATTCATATAGTATTAATCAATATGCTGACCTGTTCTCTGATACTACTTATGCAGTTGTCAGCGGCCTGATTGTACCGGTAGCAATCGCCAGCAGCCCGTCGGGGTTATCAGTGGTAAGGTTTAAAGTTTGGGATGGTGGTTTAACACCCGGTGCTGTTCTTGGATATAAAGATATCACGATTAACAGTATGACTCCAAATTTTTTCACGATTGTGATGTTTGATGAGCCCATTCATATTACCGGAAAATTCTTTGCGGGTTTCCAGATTAACTATAATGGAGGCGATAATTTTGCCGTTAGCATGGCCAAAAACAGGGGACCGCAAGGTTCAAGTACTTTATTTCTGACTTTTAATAATGTATGGATGAATATTGCAGATGTTGGTGTTTTAGGTAATATTACCACTTCAATGGGAATACTACCGATTGCCTGCAACCCTAACAATGTTAATGAACCGGATAAGGGCAGCCCGGATATTCAGTTGTGGCCCAACCCTTCTGCCTCAAAGATATTTCTGACTTCGACGGTTTCAGATATGTCTAAAGCAATCATCAAAATGTACAATATTATCGGTGAAGAAATCCCCATAACCGTCGGGCAAACTACTCCCGGGCTTATCATTATAAACCCAGGAACAATTTCAAAAGGACTTTATTTCGTCAGAATTCTGTCTTCAGGTTTTTTTATTTCCAAAAAAGTAATTATCAGCAAATAAACACAAATTATTTTTTGTCGACAGCCCATGAAGGACAGGTGTCAAATACCGGATATGATCCTGGTAACTTTGCTGATATTTTTACTGTCTGCCTGCCATCAGCCGGGAAATAAAAATAATATTTTTTCATTCATATATCATTCCGGTGATGCCCCTGCTTTGGTCAGCTATGCCAGGGGATTCGATATATCATATCAAAAAGGATATAGAATAGTGAGTGTTTACAATCCCTGGCAGGGAGCCACTGATGTGATTGAACGCTATTACCTGGTGGATAAAAATTCTTCCATTCCCGATAACCTGAAAAATAAAACAGTGATCGGTACACCGGTTTCAAGGGTCGTCTGCCTATCTACTACTCACATTGCCCTGGTTGATTTTATCGGGAAGACAAATACCATTGTGGGAATTTCAGGGGGTTCTTTTGTGAATAATGAAAAGCTCAGGAAATTGATCAATGAAAAAAAAATAGCTGATGTTGGTTATGACAAAAATCTTAATATTGAATTACTTATCAGTCTTCATCCGGATTTGGTGGTTGCCTATGGTGTCGAGAGTAATATTACGGGAATATTATCCAGGCTCAGAGATCTTGGGATACCTGTGGTGATCAATGCTGAGTACCTGGAGGAAACACCCCTTGGAAAGGCCGAATGGGTGAAGTTCATTGCTGCATTTTATAATGAAGAGGCACTGGCAGAGAAAAAATTTGTTCAGATCAGGGATGATTATTTAAAGCTGACAGAAATGGCAGCAAAAGTAATATCAAAACCAAAAGTTCTTACCGGTTTGCCATGGAATAATACCTGGTATGTACCGGGTGGCAGGTCATATGCAGCACAATTGATCAGTGATGCCGGCGGAACATATCTCTGGAATGAAGACCAATCCCGTGAAAGCATTGCCCTTAGCATTGAATCAGCTTATGAAAAGGGAAAATATGCCGATGTCTGGATCAATAATGGAGATGCAAATTCCCTCAGGGATATCCTGAATAATGATGAAAGACTAAGCATGTTGCCGGCTTTTAAAAATGCCGCTCTTTATAATAATAATGCCCGCCTGAACATTGCAGGAGGAAATGATTACTGGGAATCCGGAATAGTTAGTCCACAGGTGATATTGAAAGATTTAATTGCTATTTTTCATCCCACATTATTTCCCGGTTATCATTTGATTTATTACAAAAAACTCACATATTAAAAGGCTAATAATCTGCCTGTTGTATTTAATTTTTAATGAAAAAACATTTAACTATTATCGTTAAAGGAAAGGTACAGGGAGTTGGTTTCCGATATCATGCCAAACGGATGGCTGAAAATATCGGAATTAAAGGTTTCGTGTCTAATATGGAGGATAGCTCCGTGTATATTGAAGCCGAAGGGGATGATGACCAGTTGAATTTGTTCAGGGAATGGTGTGGAAGGGGTCCGGCAGCAGCAATGGTAAGCGAAATGACAATTGAAAAGGATGAGATGAAAGATTTTTCTCAGTTTGTCATCGAGTTTAGTACTGTTACAAACAAAGGAAAACAGGCAGACAAAAAATGAATGATGCAGCTTACAGAAATTACCAGGCGAATAAAGCAGGGAAAATTACTTTATTGTTTGTTATATTGTCAGTCATTTGTATCATTCTTTTCTTTTCTGACCTTTTAATTGGCCCGGTTTCAATTCCCATTAAAGAAACTTTCAGAATCCTTTTTTACCACGAATCAAGCAGTAATGACTGGTTATCAATAGTCCTCGAATTCAGGCTTCCCCGGGTACTGGCAGCTATGTTTGCAGGTGCAGCGCTGTCTGTCAGCGGATTAAAAATGCAAACTTTTTTCCGCAATCCTCTGGCAGGACCCGATGTGCTTGGAATCAGCGCAGGTGCAAGTTTCGGAGTTGCCCTGCTGATCCTCGGTATACCGGCATTTCTTCCTTTAGATTTCTTCTCATCCGCAGGCAGATGGTCAGTAGTAACGGCATCATGGTTAGGCTCAGGGTCAGTTCTTTTCTTCTTATTATTTGTCTCGCTACGGGTCAGGGATATACGCACAATCCTGATTCTGGGCATACTATTCAGCAGTTCTGTTTATGCCATTGTCAGCCTTCTGCAGTATTTTTCAGGTGAATCCATGCTTAAATCATTTGTGGTCTGGACAATGGGCAGTTTAGGCAATGTGACCTCTAACCAGTTATTTGTGATGATTCCCTCAATTACTTCCGGGTTGCTGATTTCGTATTTTCTATCGAAATATTTGGATGTCATTCAATTAGGTGATAACTATTCCAGCACACTTGGGTTGAACCTGAAATGGATACGACTGCTTATTTTTGCTTCAACAAGTATTCTTACCGGTACAGTCACGGCCTTTTGCGGACCGATCGGATTTGTCGGTATTGCAGTTCCCCATATTTCACGGGCATTGTTCAGAACATCCGGACATAGCATCCTGATACCCGGCACTGCATTAGCGGGCGCTGTGATATTACTTACCGGAGATATAATTACAAAGCTTCCAGGTTCGGAAAATAATCTGCCTATCAATGCAGTTACGGCTTTGCTGGGAATACCGGTTGTCATTTGGGTGATCATTAAAAACAGGAAATTTGGATAGGTGTTGAGTGGTGAATTGTGAATAGTGAATGGTGAATAGTGAATGGTGAATAGTGAGTAGTGAGTAGTAAAAAGTTTACAATAGTGTCAACTTTATGAACTTTACAAACTTTATGAACTTTATAAACTTTTAACTGACGATTTCTGAAGTATGGGACTTCCATCTGAAATACTGAGTATTCGGGATCTGAGTATTGGTTTTATAACCGGACGGAAAAGACAGGTCATTTTCAGCGGACTTAATCTATCAGCATTTGAAGGGGAACTTGTTGCATTGGCTGGCCCTAACGGGATGGGTAAAAGTACCCTGTTAAGGACTATCAGCAGGTTGCAAACGATACTTTCAGGCGAAATACTGATTGACGGCAGACTAATTAATTCAATGGACTCTTTTGGGTTTTCCAGGTTAGTGAGTTTTGTTTCAACTGAAATGATACAGGTTGAAAGAATGACGGTATATGATCTTGTCTCCCTGGGCAGGTTTCCATATACAAACTGGATTGGAAAATTGGGAAAAGCTGACCGTCAGATGGTTGAGCATTCTTTGGAAATAACCGGTCTTAAACCACTGTCAGGAAATTACATCACCGAACTCAGCGACGGGGAAAGACAAAAAGCGATGATCGCCAGGGCCATAGCTCAGGATACAAAAATTATCCTGCTTGATGAGCCCACTGCATTTCTTGATATTGAAAATAAATCAGTGATCATTAGTATTTTACAGCAGTTGACGAGGGAAAAGAATAAAACCATCATATTTTCTGTACATGATATTAATATGGCCATACATGCAGCCGACAGGTTCTGGCTGTTAGGCCGGAATTCTCATTTTGAAGGCGCTCCGGAGGATATGATCCTTGCAGGCGCTTTCAGTTCATTGTTCGACAAGGAGAAGGTGAAATTCAATGAGATGAGCGGTGAATTTGGTACCAGGTATGATGTACCATCAGGCATTACGGTGGAAGGTCAGGGATTGCCATATTTCTGGACTGTGAATGCTCTTTCAAGGCTTGGATTACAACCGGACGAAATAAATGACAGAGTGCTTATCAGGATTGAGCAGTTGAATGGAAAGTCAACCTGGATTGCCCTGACCAGTCAAACCGAAAAACGATTTAATTCAATATACGAATTGTGTAATTTTATCAGTTTGAATATAAAAATTTATAAAAATGGATAAAAGAATAAAAAAAATCGCTTCCTATGTTTTAGTGTTCATGGTACTGATCATAGCTGTTATTTCCATTCTTTCAATCTGGAATGTAATCAGTATTGAAATTGATGTATGGAAAGTCCTCAGTTCCTTATTTGTTATTTTTGTTTCAGCCGTTATCATTCTTTTCATATTTGCAGTACTGATCAAAGAAAACGGAAGGAACATTCCCTGATCCGATGTTGACAGGACCAAATTGAACAATCGAACTCCGCCTCCGGCGGACGAACAATCGAATAATCGATCATCCGCCGTTGGCGGAGAACAATCAAATTTATTAGCAATTTTTCAAATTATCAGACTTTATGAACTCGGAACTTTATAAACTTTTAACAAATAATTCTTCAGTAACAAGGATGAAGATATCTCTAATAGGCTGGTTACCTGCTTTTATTTTGTACCTGATGGTATCCTTTGATGTAAGCGGACAGAAACCCGATAGCCTGGTAACAGGTCATGAAATCGGGAATATTGCCCCGGAAATAAGGCTATTTGATACAACGAACAAAGAACATAAGCTATCCGAACTGAGGGGAAAACTGGTGCTTATCCATTTCTGGAGTTCAGTTTGTAATCATTGTAAAATTGAAAATCCAAAATTGGTGGGTATTTATAACAGGTACAAAGATAAATCATTTACCACTGGTGAAACATTTGATATTTTCAGTGTATCTATTGATGTAGCAGCTGATCAGTGGAAAAATGCCATTGTTCGCGACCACATGCCCTGGAAATACCAACTTTGTTCGAGGATGGGATGGCAATCGGAAGTTGTCAAGCTTTATGATTTTCATATAACTCCGTCAACTTTTCTTATTGACAAAGACGGGATCATTATTGCCAAGAACCTTTGGGGAGAAGAGCTTGAAAAGAAACTCAGTGAGTTGGTGAAAAAATAATGAGAAAATGTGGTAATGTGATAATGTGATATTAACTTATTATCGACAATTCATCATTCATCACTCATCACTCATAATTCCTAAGGTATATTCATAAATTTATGCGCCTGCATTGAGATACTCCAGGAAGGGTGAAGTTTTACATATTCCACAATCGACGGAAGAATAGCACGTAATTTACTCCATTCAGGCTGCAGGTATAAACGGCAAAGTTCATTGACTTTTGCTGCGTTTTCTTCGGCCCATAAAATATCTTCATAATTCTGGATGATTACTTTAAGTTCACTGGCTTTACTGAAATATTCCCTGAGAGGTGGATTTTGCATCTTAGGTGAAAGACATATCCAGTCCCATATCCCGGTAAGCGGAAAGGCACCTGAAGTTTCAATGAATGTTGCTATACCATTACTTTTGAGACCTGATGTAAGATAATCCAATGGGTATTGAGAAGGTTCGCCGCCAGTGACCACCACAGCCCTTGCAGGTGTGTTATTCGCTTTTTCAATGATATCCCTTACATCAGCCAATCTGTGAACATTGTAAGTCCAGGAATATTTTGTATCGCACCAACTACATCCGATATCACATCCGCCAACCCTGATGAAATAGGCTGGTCTGCCACTGTGAAACCCCTCACCTTGTATGGTATAGAACTCTTCAATCACAGGTAAAAGCCTGCCATTTTGAAAAATATCTTTTACTTCCTGTTCTATAATCAATTTATGAAAAATTAATTGAAAAATATGCTAAAAACCACTCATTGATTATTGATTCATTTTTTCAACAGGAGTAAATCCGGTATCTTTGATTACGCTCATAATTTTTTCTTTAGTGATCAAAGAAACATCGTATTCAACAAATACAACCGTGTCAGTCCAGCAGGCAAAATTCCGGCTTATGCCTTCAGTTTTTGAGAGTGCATCCTGAACCTTGTTAATGCTGATAGAATCCATTCCAATCACTTTAAATGTAATATCAACCAGGTTAGGGTTTTCGGCAGGTATTAACATGGTAGAATTAATGTTATTCTTATGAATTTTACATGATAAAAAAACAGTGACCAGGCTGACAACTATAAAAAAAGCTATGATTCGGAATCTTTTCATATGTGACATATTATTTATTAATTATCAGGTATCAGGTATTAATTTTCAGACATTTATTGGTACTATTATTCGACTGTACGTATGTTCAATTATTCGTATGTTCAATTGTTCGTATGTTCGATTGTTCGTATGTTCGATTATTCGTATATTCAATTGATATCAAAACCTGCCGGGATCTTTGGAAAAATCAGGACATTTCCCTTTGACTTTCCTGGTTTTAGTTTGTTTACGTGAACTATCTACTGGTAGTTGATCTTCATAAAAGCGAAACAAATCTGGTTGTAAAGAATCATTATTTTCCTTCTCCGATTTGATTTTACTCAACCTGTACTTTGTAATATCGTCGCGTTTCTGGTAAATGGCAGAAGGTTTATTTGACTTACTATCGCTATAATATATTATTATTCCATGAAAGAATTTTCTTGCTTCCATGTCGGTCAGGCAATCGGTCTGCACAACCATTCTGAATTTTATTCTATTATCATTTAATGATGGATCAATTTTAAACAAAGCTTTGAGACGGTCAGCCAGAAGCTGGTAGTAGTTAGTCAGCCAGTCTTCTTTTTTCAGCGGGTAACGGGTAAAAACAATATCGACAGAACTGACAGTTCTGCCTTCAACAGAAGGTTTCCAAGCTTCAGGATTAATAATTTCAGCGCTGGCATAGCTATTTTTCAGAAGTACTGCATTACCAGTCATCACATTCCTGAATTGCCCTGTTTCAGTATAACTGATCAGTGAATTAAACTCAGCAGCATATTTCCTGGGGTTATTTAAAAGCTCCTCATGGAACCAGGATTGAGGAACTTTGACCTGGCAGATAACTGCTTCATAAACAACTATTAATATAAACGTCAACAGGAATTTCATGATATTATTAATGGGACAAAGATAGTTAACAAGTAGCAAGTATCAAGTAGCAAGTATCAAGTATCAGGTATCAGGTATCAGGATATGAGTTATCAGCAAAGTGTTATGAGTTATAAATTCCACATTAGTATTTTTACCCTTCCACCTTTCCATAATACAAGGTTCCACTTTTACACTTTTTCACCTTGTCAAAAGAAGCAAATAGGTATAGTTTGTAAATAAGCCGGAATTACTATTTTTGCACTGTTTTTTAAAGATCCGGTCTGTAGCTCAGCTGGCAGAGCACGTGACTCTTAATCATGGGGTCGAGGGTTCGATTCCCTCCAGACCGACAAGAAAATCAGCCACTTACGAAGATGAAATGTAAGTGGTTTTGTAAGACATAAAAAAGAACAAACTAGTTCAAGAACTATCATGAAACAATAACAATAATGCACCAGCATTTCCTCAGGCTCACCATAGAAATTCGAAATTGACAATTTCCACTTCCCTGCCCTGCTTGAGTGGTTACTCTTCGTTTATATCTTGTCATGCTAACAATAAATACTGGTTCTTACTTTCTTTACCAACCTCGTAAAGATAATCTGCGCTTCATTGATCTGGATAAGGTTAGCTTAATATCGGCTGCCATGTTATCATTTTGATTTTTTTTAAGCGTTCATTAGCGTTCCGTCTATTTTTTTAAATCCCTGAAAATTTAATTTAATAAAATTTCAATATACTGAATATCTGTTAATTATAAATATTCATCCGTCTCTTTCTTGTCAAAACTGAAAATTTCAAATTTAAATCACGGTCAACTAAAATTCTTAGGAATCTTCGTAATATCAATCATTTAAAAAAACATAAATTAAAATCGTTGCAACGCTGGTGTTAAGCGTTTGAATAAATTTATTAGGTTTGCAACTTCAGAAGTTTTCTCATTAAGAATAATTGATTGTTGAATTTAAATTTTTTTTACATTGTTTAAGTTAGAATCGAGGATCAACACAAAATCAGAGGAATTTCAGCAGAACAGAAACGAATTCCTCAATCTCCTTGACAAATACAAGGAAATTCACAAAGTAGTAACCCGGGGCGGTTCAGAAAGCACGATCAGAAAACACAAAGAACGTGGGAAGCTCCTTGCCAGGGAAAGAATTGACAAACTGGTTGATCCTAACACTCCATTTCTTGAGTTATCCCCTTTGGCAGCCTATGATTTATACAATAATGAATTTCCTTCGGCTGGAATCGTAACAGGGATCGGGCTGATCCATGGCAGGGAGGCAGTGATTATTGCCAACGATGCGACGGTGAAAGGTGGCACTTACATGCAATATACCATTAAAAAGCATTTAAGGGCACAGGAAATTGCCATGGAGAACCATCTGCCCTGCGTTTATCTTGTAGATTCGGGAGGTGCATTTTTACCCGAGCAGGATCGCGTATTTCCCGACCGGGATCATTTCGGGCGATTCTTTTACAACCAGGCAAGGCTATCTGCGATGGGCATTCCCCAGATTTCCATTGTAATGGGCTCATGTACTGCAGGTGGAGCTTATGTCCCTGCCATGAGCGATGAAGCCATCATCATCAAAAAACAAGGTACTATTTTTCTTGGAGGACCACCACTGGTGAAGGGAGCAACGGGCGAGATCGTAACTCCTGAGGAGCTCGGCGGTGCTGATGTTCATACTTCCATTTCGGGTGTTGCCGACCATTTTGCAGAAAATGACCTTCATTCCATTCAGATTTGCAGGAACATTTTCGAATCAATGGAAAAAAGACAAAAACAACTCCTCGATATTGCTCCCATTGAAGAACCTGGTTACGACCCTGAAGAATTGTATGGTATTGCCCCGATGGATTTCCGGAAAATGGTCGACCCCCGCGAAATCATTATGCGGGTTGTAGATGGCAGCAAATTTCATGAATTCAAGGAAAGATACGGACCTACCTTAGTTACAGGCTTTGCCCGGATCATGGGTTACCCGGTTGGTATACTGGCGAACAACGGAGTGTTGTTTTCCGAATCAGCATTAAAAGGCACCCACTTTATCGAACTTTGCACTTCGAGAAAAATTCCGCTGTTATTTCTCCAGAACATAACAGGGTTTATTGTCGGTAAGGATTATGAAAGAAAAGGCATTGCCAAGGATGGAGCTAAATTGGTACATGCCGTGGCAAATACAAATGTTCCAAAATTTACAGTCATTTTTGGTGGTTCCTTTGGCGCAGGGAATTATGGCATGGCTGGCAGGGCATTTGGCCCCAGACTTCTGTTTATGTGGCCTAACGGGAAAATATCCGTTATGGGAGGTATGCAGGCTGCTACCGTATTAATCACGGTCAAACAGGATCAGATGAAATTGGATGGTAAAGATATGCCTCCGGAAGATGTCGAGAAGATGCGTAAAAGTATTATCGACAAATATGATTTCGAAGGCTCTTCATTTTACAGCACTGCAAGACTCTGGGACGACGGTATTATCGACCCGGTTGATACCCGCAAAGTAATCGCTATGGGAATTGCCATGTCGCTTAATAAGCAATATCCGGAAAAACAGGACGGAGTATTCAGAATGTAATTTAACAGTTTCTTTTTATGATGAATTATCAGACCATTGCATTTGAAGAAAACAACGGGATAGGAACGGTATCACTTAACCGTCCTGATGTTCACAATGCACTGAATCAGCAGATGATTGCTGAAGTAATTGATTGTTTTACCGCAGTTAATAAGGAACCCGGTGTCAGGATCGTTGTTTTAAGGGGGAAAGGAAAATCATTCTGTGCCGGAGCCGATCTGAATTATATGAAAGGTATTGCTGGATTTGGTTTTGAAGAAAATTACCAGGACAGCCTGAATCTGGCTAAATGCTTTTATACTATTTATACCTGTAAAAAACCCACCATTGCTGTTGTTCAGGGGGCAGCCATCGGAGGAGCAAACGGTTTGCTTGCCTCCTGTGATTTTGTTTTCTGCGCCGATGATACAAAATTTGCATTCAGCGAAGTGAAGCTCGGAATTGCTCCTGCTACTATTTCACCTTATGTCACAAAGCGAATTGGTGAGTTTGGCTCACGCGACCTGATGCTAACCGGAAGACGTTTTACCGGAAAGGAAGCAGAAAATTACCACCTTGTCAATAAATCGCTCCCCGCTGATGAACTGGATGCTTATGTCAATTCAGTCATGGATTCACTGATGTCAAGCGGTCCGGATGCCATGGCAGCCTGTAAAAACCTGATCTTTGATATTTGCAATAAACTCAGCTTTGAAGAATCACGTGATTATACGGCCAGGCTGATTGCAGAATTAAGAGCATCGGCCGAAGGACAGGAAGGAATGGCCTCATTCCTCGAAAAACGAAAACCAAATTGGGTCAATTAATTGTTTATACAATACAACATTCTTTGGCCTGAACCAAAAAGCATGAATTACACATGAAAAGACAAATCAAGTTTAGCCTGATATACAGAGATATGTGGCAATCATCCGGGAAATATGTTCCCCGGGTTGACCAGTTGAAGAAAATCGCACCTGTGATTATTGATATGGGTTGCTTTGCCCGGATTGAAACCAATGGTGGCGCTTTTGAACAGGTGAACCTGCTGTATGGTGAAAATCCCAATGTGGCAGTCAGGGAATGGACCAGGCCTTTCAATGAGGCAGGCATTCAGACCCATATGCTTGAAAGGGCGCTGAATGGAATTCGTATGTTCCCCGTTCCTGCCGATGTGAGAAGGCTGATGTACAAGGTCAAAAAAGCACAGGGGGTGGATATTGCCCGTTCGTTCTGCGGGTTAAATGACCATCGCAACCTTGAGCTGTCCATAAAGTACGCAAAGGAAGCCGGTATGATCTCACAGGCTGCCTTAAGCATTACCCATTCCAGGGTTCATACGGTTGATTATTATATGGGCGTGGTGGATAAAGCAATTGAATACGGTGCCGATGAAATATGCCTGAAAGATATGGCCGGCATAGGCAGGCCTGTTACCCTTGGCAAGCTCGTATTAGCTATTAAAAAGAAATACCCCGGAATTATAGTCCAGTATCATGGTCATTCGGGTCCTGGTTTTTCAGTTGCTTCCATGCCCATCAGGGAAATGCTTACCGACGCAGGCTTTGATGTTCCTGAAATCAATATGAATGCATATATGGAAACCAGGGCGCTGACACAATCCTTTATCGATGACTTCCTTGGCTATTTTATTGATCCAAAGAACAGGTACGTATCCTCCCTGCTCATCCAGTCAGGCCTTCCGGGTGGTATGATGGGCAGTCTCATGGCCGACCTCAAAGGAGTGCACGATGTAATTAATTCAAGCCTGAAATCTCAGGGCAAACGTGAATTGAATGCCGATGAATTGCTTGTTGAGTTGTTTAAAGAGGTCTCTTATATCTGGCCCAGGCTGGGTTATCCTCCCCTCGTTACACCTTTCAGCCAGTACGTGAAAAACGTTGCTTTGCTCAATATTCTTCAGCTGGTAAAAGGCGAAGAAAGATATTCGATGATGGATGGCAATACCTGGGATATGATTCTTGGCAAATCAGGCAAGCTGCCCGGCGAACTCGCTCCCGAAATTATTGAACTGGCAAAGATACAGGGCAGGGAATTCTATACGGGTATCCCCCAGGACGGATATCCCGATGTGCTCGATAAGTTCAGAAAAGAAATGAACGATAACAACTGGGATACTGGGCCTGATGATGAAGAGCTGTTTGAATTTGCCATGCACGAAACACAGTACAGGGACTATAAATCAGGAATAGCAAAAAAAAGATTTGAAGAAGAAATTGAGAAAATGAAAACATCATCAGCAGATATTAAAACAATGGTTCCTATGAAAGAAAAACAAACGCCAAACCGGAGTTCCTATTCAAAAGAAAAAGCAACGCCTGCTGAGGCTATGGCTGCATTTATTGTTTATACACTTACTTCTGCACAAACTGATGATCAAAAATTCACGAAACAGGAACACAATATTTGGAATTCAATAGGTTACTGGAGAAACCTGATGAAAATCACCCTCAATTACGAAAACAGGGAACACGATGTTTACCTGAAAACCAGGAATGGAATTACCGAACTTGATTTTAATGGTGAAAAATACCTCGTAAAGCTTGAATTCATTAATAAAGGAGAAATTGACGTTAAAATCAGCAATAAGAATATTCATGCAGTAATTGCAAAAATGTCGGATGGTCGTTCAAAGGTACTGATCAACGAACAGGAATACATTATGTCAAGGAATGACCTCCTTGACGGTGAAATGGAACAAGTGGCCGAGGATCCCCGGTCGGGAGCAAATATTTCAAATACCTTGCTGTCACCTATTCCCGGAAGGATATTTAAAATAAACGTAAAAGAAGGGGATTCAGTTAAGAAAGGCGATATAGTACTTGTTGTTGATGCCATGAAGATGGAAAATAATATTGTCATTAAAAAAGATGCACTGATCAAAAAAATCCACGTTTCTCTGGATGAAATGGTAGAAGGCAATTCAGTCCTGGTGGAAATTGAAGATATCAGAAACTGAATTAATTTGAAAATTTGAAAATGTGCAAATTATATCCGCCTGAGGCGGATTAATTCCTTTTCACGGGAACAAGATTCTGACAACATAAAAACAAAGAACAACAAACAAGAAATAACAAATCTTAAAATACAAATAACAAATAAATTTCAATCAACAAAATGATAAATTCAAAGTAGTTCGTTTCGTATTTAAAATTTTGATATTGTTTATTATTTGTTTTTTGTGATTTGTTTTTTGGAATTTTTTGCCAAAAAGCGCCAAGATTTCAGAAATAAGATACTATATAATATGCAGAAAGTTGTTAATAATGCTTATGAAGCAATAAAGGGTATTGGCGACAATATGACATTGATGCTTGGGGGCTTTGGATTGTGTGGAATTCCTGAAAACACAATTAATGCTCTTTTTGAATCAGGGATAAAAGGATTGACCTGCATTTCAAATAATGCAGGTGTAGACGACTGGGGTCTGGGTCTGTTACTTAGGAAGCACCAGATTAAGAAAATGATCGCTTCATATGTCGGAGAAAATAAAGAATTTGAAAGACAATTACTTTCAGGCGAACTGGAAGTGGAACTGATCCCGCAGGGTACCCTGGCAGAAAGGATCAGGGCCGGCGGAGCCGGTATTCCTGCATTCTACGTTCCCGCTGGTTATGGTACAGAAGTACAGGGTGATAAAGAAGTCCGGGAATTCAATGGAAAAATGCACCTGCTGGAAAAAGCACTGACTGCTGATTTTGCTGTAGTAAAAGCATGGAAGGGCGATACCAAGGGCAATCTCATATACAGGAATACAGCATCAAATTTTAATAATATGATGGCCGCTGCGGGAAGAATAACCATTGCTGAGGTCGAAATCCTTGTCCCCGCCGGAGAACTTGACCCGAACCAGGTGCATACCCAGGGAATTTTTGTAAAGAGAATTTTCCAGGGAACTGATTATAAGAAGAGAATTGAATTTGCAACAACTATATCATAAAATTGTGACGAAGTGACAGGGCGAATTAAGCGAACTAAGCGACAGGGCGAACGAAGCGACTGAGAAATTAAGAGATATTTGTAATTTATAAACTGGAATTTTAATTTGTAATTCAATGTAGATTAATTAAGAATGGAACGCAGATAACGCTGATAAATATGATAAAAACTGATAATAATAGACATTCAATAAATCTTAAATAATCATAACAATCTGCGTCATGAGCGTTCTATTTAATATTTGTTAACTTTAAGACATAGATTCGTAAATCGTAATTCGTAACTCGTAATTCAATATGGCTTTAGATAAAAACAGCATTGCAAAAAGGATCGCACAGGAACTTAAGGATGGCTATTATGTAAATCTCGGGATTGGCATTCCCACTCTTGTAGCCAATTATATACCAGAGGGTATAGAGGTTGTTTTGCATTCCGAAAACGGCCTGCTTGGAATCGGCCCCTTTCCGAGAAAGGAAGACATCGATCCTGACCTTATCAATGCAGGAAAACAAACCATTACTGCCATACCTGGCGCTGCCTTTTTTGATTCGGCAGAAAGCTTTGGCATGATTCGTGGCGGACATATTGACCTTACCGTGCTCGGTGCCTTTGAAGTATCTGAAAAAGGAGATATAGCCAGTTGGAAGGTACCCGGTAAACTGGTCAAAGGAATGGGTGGCGCAATGGACCTTGTTGCTTCTGCAAAGTATATCATCGTTGCTATGCAACATGTCGATAAGGAGGGCAATTCAAAACTGCTGAAGGAATGTACATTGCCGCTTACAGGTGTCAGATGTGTAAAAAGGATAGTTTCCGACCTTGCTGTGATCGATGTTACCCCGCAAGGATTTAAACTGATGGAAAGGGCACCGGGCATAAGCGTCGATGAAATCAGGGCTGCCACTGAAGGAAAACTGATCATTGAAGGAGAAATACCTGAAATGAATTTAGGTATATAGACTGTAGACTATTAGGTAGTAAGTAGTAGGTAGTAGGCAGTAAATCATATCTCATATCTCATAAATTATAACTCATAACTCTAAAAAAATGAATTATCCAAAGAAAGTAACCATCGGCGATATTACCGTCAGAGATGGTTTTCAGCATGAAGAAAATTTCATTCCTACAGATGCCAAACTATGGCTTGCTGAACAGCTTTTACTGGCTGGTTTCAAACATATTGAGACCACAAATCTGGGTAATCCTATAGGAATGCCTCAGTTCAAAGATGCTGATGAACTTATGAAGCGCTTGCGTTCAAGTAAAAAGGTCGCTCATCTGATCAAAGATGTTTCGATAACAGCCATTACCATCAGGGAAAAGGCTATTGAACGGGCCATTGAAGCCAGAAAAGAGGGCTTTGGACCCGACAGGATATTGCTGATGGTATCAACCAGCGAATCACATCATCGGAAAAACTCCGGCCTTTCGCTTGATGAATATTGGAAAATGGCCGAGAAATATATTCCACTGGCACACGATGCCGGGATTAAAGTGAATGGCACTGTAAGCACTATCTGGGGCTGTCCCATTGAAGGCCCGACCGACATGAAAAAAGCCATAGATTTCTCAAAGCGCTGGTTCACCATTGGCGCCAACGACGTGGAACATGCTGATCACGACGGTTCTGCATCTCCTGACCGGGTATACCGTTATTATTCCATGCTTCTTGATGCCATTCCAAGACCTGAAAAGCAGATCGTGCATTTCCATACAACCCGCGGTTGGGGACTCGCCAATGTTTTGGCAGCACTGCAAGCCGGCATGACCAACTATGAGTCTACCATGGGAGGAATGGGAGGTCAGCCTGCGAATTTTGTCAGCGGCGTTCCTGTGGCAGGTACAGGATCTTATTATTACAAAGACCCGAATCTGGTAGGCCTTGTTTCAACTGAAGATATGGTGGTGATGATGGACGAAATGGGTATCGATACCGGCCTGGATGTCGACATGGTATTGGAAACAGGCCAGATGGTCGAACGGATCGTTGGTCGCCGTCTGCGCTCTGAAGCAATAAAGAATGGCAGGATACCCAAGACATTAACAGGAAGGTAATCATGATTATTGTTGAATCACCCAGAGAAGCTTTCCAGGCCTGGAAAAAATACATTACTTCGGAGAAAAAAACCAGATACATCAATGCCTTGCTGAAAGCAGGCTTTCATACCGTGGAAGCAGGCAGTATTGTCTCTCCGAAAGTAATCCCCCAGATGGCCGATACTTTTGATGTACTTTCCTCACTCGACAAACAGGAGAATTCGTCAGAGGTTATGGTCCTTGTAGTCAATAAAAAAGGAGCAGAACTGGCATCCTCTTTAAGCCAGGTAAACAGCCTCGCCTTTCCGTTTTCCTTTTCTCCCATCTTTGTGAAAAAAAATCTGAATGCCACCATCACAGAAGCCCATAAAATACTCGACGATATTCTTGATAGCAGCACCAAAACAGGCAAAAAGGCAGTGATATATATTTCCATGGCTTTCGGTAATCCTTACGGTGATGAATGGAGCATTGACCTTCTAATGCACTGGATTGAACTGTTGGTAAACAAAGGTATTGATACCATCCCATTGTCTAATGTATCGGTCAATATAAGTCCTGATCTTATCAGGTCAGTATTCAGCCTTGTAACCAGTCATTTCCCGAAGGTAGAATTTGGTCTTCACCTGCATACCTCATCACTCGACTACTACGAAAAAGTGGAAGCAGCATATAATAATGGTTGCCGTCGTTTCGACACAGTGATTAACGGCATGGGAGGCTGCCCAATGACAGGATCAGCATATATGGCTAACCTGAAAACACAGGATTTTATTTCTTTCCTTCAACAGGAAAACATCAGCCACAACCTGCATTCCGACAAGTTAGAGCAAGCCATCACCATCGCTTCAGAAGTATTTAACTAAGCATCGAATTCATTGATTTCAGACAATAAATTTAATATTGATAATTATAAAATATTCACATTATGTACCTTACAGAAGAACACAATATGATTCGCAAAACGGTTCGGGATTTTGCCGAAAGGGAAATTAAACCTGTAGCCCGTGAACTGGACGAAAAAGCTGAGTTTTCCGTCGACCTGACACAGAAAATGGGGGAACTGGGATTATTTGGCATACGTACTCCCCAGGAATTCGGCGGAATGGAAATGGATACGTTAGCTTATGTAATAGCAGTAGAGGAACTTGCACGAGTTGACAGCTCTCAGGCCGCTACGGTTGCCGCTCAGACATCCCTGGGAACCGGGCCTATCATGAGTTATGGAAACAAGGAACAAAAGGCAAAATACCTAACACTACTGTCATCCGGTAAGGCATTATGGGCATTCGGACTCACAGAACCCGAAGCCGGATCAGATTCCCGGAATACCAAGACCAACGCTCATCTTGAAGATGGTCATTGGATTATCAATGGTTCCAAGATATTTATAACAAATGGAGCTTCTTCGATGAACATCGGAGCCACAGTTCAGGTGGTAACAGGTAATCATAACGGGAAAAAAGAATTCTCAACGATACTGGTGGATGCCGATACACCAGGTTTTAAAAGGGTTCCGATGCATAATAAAATGATGTGGCGCGCCTCAGATACTGCAGAATTGTTTTTCCAGGACTGCCGTGTACCTGAATCAAACCTGCTTGGAAAGAGAGGTGAAGGTTCGCGTATCATGCTCAGCACTTTGGACAGCGGAAGGCTTGCAATTGCGGCCATGGGGCTTGGTCTTGCCCAGGGAGCCTTCGAAATGGCGCTTAATTATGCCAGAAACAGAAAACAGTTCGGTAAACCCATTGCACAGTTCCAGATCAACTCTTTTAAACTGGCCGATATGGCAACTAAGATAGAACTGGCCAGGAACCTGCTATATAAGGGTGCATGGCTCAAATCCAACAACCAGCCGTTTGAAAAAGAAGCTGCAATGGCAAAGTTATATTGCTCCGAAATAGCCAGGGAAGTAGCCGACGAAGCCGTCCAGATCCATGGTGGATATGGATTAATGAAAGAATATGACATCGAAAGATTCTACCGCGATCAGCGTCTGCTGCAAATCGGCGAAGGAACATCAGAAATACAAAGGCTCGTGATATCAAGGTACATCGGTTGCTATGACTGAACATCCTGATGAAATCAGATTCCATTTCAGGAACTCTCCTAAACATAACTGATCTTTAACATATTCGTTCTTCCATGAAGGTTAAGGGGAGTGCTGCCAACATGAATCACACAGTCTCCCTCTGTCAGCAGATTATTATTCTTTAACATTTCAATTGATTCCGGAATTGCCTTGTCCAATTGGTCGTAGGTACTTAAATAAAATGGCCTGATTCCCCACACCAGCATAATTTTATGCAACAGCATTTTGTTATTTGTAAAGGCATAGATATTGGCTTCCGGTCTGTGGCTGGATATCTTTATAGGAGTATAACCGGAATGTGTAAATGTAATGATCGCTTTAGCTCCGGTTTGCTGGGCTAATTTCGATGCATTGTAACAAATGGAATCAGCCAGATAAGTAAGAGTTCCCTCCAAAGGTACGTGCTGTTTATTATAAGGATTTCCTTTTTTTTCAGTATGATCAATAATCCTCTGCATACTCTTTATCGTTTCAACAGGATATTTACCTACAGAAGTCTCACCACTTAGCATCAATGCATCCGCACCATCTAGCAAAGAATTAGCCACGTCATTGGCTTCTGCCCTGGTGGGCCTGAAATTTGTAATCATACTTTCCATCATCTGGGTTGCAATTATTACAGGTTTTGAACGGGTAATACATTTTTCCACAATTAATTTTTGTATTAACGGGACTTCATCAAAGGGAACCTCCACACCCAGATCACCACGTGCCACCATAATGCCATCAGCTAAATCAATAATATGATCTATTTCAAGCAGGGCTTCGGGTTTTTCTATTTTGGCAATCACACCAGCATGACCATTATTTTTCATAATAAGTTCTTTCAGGTCAATAATATCAGATGCTTTTCGGACAAAAGATAAAGCAATCCAATCAACATCCTGATCCATGGCAAAAATGGCATTCAAAATATCTTCATCAGTAAGGCAGGGGAGAGAAATTCTGGTGTCAGGCAGGTTTACGCCTTTTTTTGAAGAGAGCACACCTCCATAAATCACCTTTGCTTTTACAATATCTTTTTTATTGGTTTCTGTCACTTCCAGTTTTATTTTGCCATCGTCAACCAGTATTACTTCACCAAAATTAACATCCCGTGGAAATTCCTGGTAACTCATATAAATATGATCTTTGTTGCCTGTACATTTTTCTGTGACAAAAGTTATTATTTCACCTTCTGCCAGATTAATGTAGTTATTTTCAATTTCACCTATTCTGAGTTTCGGACCTTGTAAATCGGCCATGATGGCAATATTGGTTCCCAATTCCAGGTTTAATTCTTTAATAAGATTTACCAACCGTAAAAATTCTTCCTTACTTGAATGCGAAAAATTTAACCTGAATAAATCAACACCCTCATAAATCATTTGACGGAGAATATCCTTAGAGGAGGATGCAGGACCTAAAGTCGCAATTATTTTAATGTGTGATTTAAATTGCTTCATTGTACCATATTTTGTTTGATTTAAATTAAGCGATCCTAAAATAGTTAACGAGGCAGCAATGCAGGGGTCTGACGAAATGCGAGGGCTTGGTAATGCCGTCTCCGGTCGGGGTACCGATGGACATAGATGCGTAGCCTTCGCCCAGGCCCAGACCATAGAGGGTGGGAGCATTCTTGACAAAGATAGAACACTGCATGCGACGGCCCATTCGGGTCAGATTCCCGATATTGGTTGAGTACATTGCGGCGGAATGATGGTTGCATCCCTCTGCAAAATAGGCCAGTTCAATGGCTGAGTCTACATCTCCTGCGAAGGTAACAGGCAGGACTGGCATGAGTTGTTCTGTCCAGACGAAAGGGTGTTCGTTTGGTACCTCGCCCCACAACAGGCGAACTGAGGGAGTCACATCTAGTCCGATACCTTTGGCAATGACCGCTGCATCGCGCCCCACAAATTCGCGGTTCATAATAGGGTCTTTGCAGGCCTTACCTCCCCTGATGATGACGAGTTTAGCCAGTTCATCCATCTGGGAAACCGAGAGTTCGAATGCCCGCTGATCCTTGCGTATACTCTCCAGAAACCGGTTCCTGGCTGCTTCGACCACGATGACTTCTTTTTCCGCGATGCACAATACGTTATTGTCGAAGCTGGCACCAAAAATGATATCTTCGGCACAATTAGGAAATATGGCAGTTTCATCGACAACTACCGGTGGGTTGCCAGGCCCGGCAGCGATGGTTTTACAGGTCTTGCCTGTGGTCATGGCGACCTTCACAATCTCAGGACCTCCGGTAACCATGTTGAGGTTAACTCCTGGATGGGACAAGAGAGACCTGGTCATTACCTGTGTGGCAGGAGAGACCGTGGTGATCAAGCCCATTGGGCCTCCTGCCGAGACTACTGCTGAGGCCAAAGCACGCATGGTGTCATGACTGACTTTTTCTGCAGCCGGATGGGGGGCGAAAACTACAGAATTGCCGGCGGCCAATATAGCAATGGCATTAGAGATGATGGTAGCAGCCGGATTGTTTGAAGGCGTGATGGCGGCTACTACACCAAAGGGGGCATACTCCACCAGGGTCAGTCCTTTGTCGCCGGTATAAGCATGTGACACCAGGTCCTCTACCGCCGGTGTTCGGGTGGCACAAAGGAGGTTCTTCTGAGTTTTATCTTCAGAACGTCCCATTTTTGTCTCTTCAACAGCCATATGGCCCCAACTTTCCGCATTAGCGATTGAAGTCTTTCGAATGGCTTTGATAACAGCCCTGCGCACTTCGAGACCAAGGTCCTGAAATACTCTCTGAGCCTGAGCCGCAACAGATACAGCTTCATCCACAGTATCGAAGATTACCTGGTCGCCGCTGCCGGAAGATAAAAGCTTGTTTATCCGGTGATTGATATGGATTTCATTACTCATTGTTTTTCTTTTAGATATTTTCTTAAATAACTTATATGCTTAAGCCGGTAAATTGATCACCACCTTTAAAGCATGTTCCATTGCGGCATTTCCGAAGGTATTGTAAGCCTTCATGATTTCCGGTAATCCGAAACGATGGCTGACAAGTTTTTTTGAATCCAGTCGACCCGATCTGACCATCCTCAGCAGCATTGCCGTTGTACCTCCATCGACCAGGTGTGTGGTGAGTGTGATGTTGGATGCCCATAGCTTTTCGAGGTGAAGCTCTGCTGATTTACCGTGGACGCCCACATTTGCAATATGACCACCCGGGGCAATGATCTCCTGGCAGATGTCAAAAGTGGCGGACAGGCCTACAGCCTCGATGGCTACATCTACTCCGGCGGCATGTGTCAGAGCCATGACCTGCTCTGTTGCCTTACCGTCCGAACTGTTTACGACCTGCGTTGCACCAAACGAGCGGGCAACCTCCAGCCGGTTGTCATCGATATCGATCATCACAATCTCAGCCGGAGAGTATAGTTGAGTGGTGAGCAGAGCGGCAAGTCCCACAGGACCGGCGCCAACGATCGCCACTATGTCGCCCGGTTTAACTTTTCCTTGCAGCGTACCGCATTCCAGGCCGGTAGGGAGAATGCAACTGAGCATAACTATTGCTTCGTCATCTGCGTCAGGTGGCAGGAGGTACAAACCGTTATCGGCATAAGGTATTCTGACGTATTCTGCCTGGGTACCGTCAATACTGTTTCCAAGCAGCCATCCGCCATTAAGGCAATGCGAATACATCGCTTTCTTACAGAAACTGCACTTGCCACAGGAAGTGATCAGGGAAATGAGAACTTTGTCTCCCACTTTAAGACCAAGTACCTCAGAACCCAACTCCCCGATAATGCCCACTCCTTCATGACCTAGAATACGCCCGTCAGTGACTCTTGGCACGTCGCCCTTTAAAATGTGAAGATCTGTTCCGCAGATAGTGGTAGTTGTGATCCTCACAATTGCGTCTGTTGACTGTTTGATTGTTGGTTTTTGCTTATCCTCCAAAGCCAGGTTACCAGTACCATGGAAGACAAGTGCCTTCATCAGGTTGTTTTCTGTATTTTTCATCATAATTTATTCACTGTCAAGAGTAGTATTGAATAGATTATTTCATCAGCTAATTTGATTTATTTTTGCCATCGACCGACCTGCACTGCGGAGGGAATCGGGACAATCAAACCTCCCTGTGTGAATTTCAATGAATACGAGTTCTTCGGCCATGACGGCCTTTGCCAATGCTTCTTCAAGTTCTCCTTCGGTGCGAACATCAATTCCCGGACCTCCGCCAAATACTTCCACTAGTTTGTGATAGTGCCAGGGTTGGATATCATTGTAAGTATGGTCAGTGACTACCCGCTCGATCGTATATCCATCATTATTGATGAGAAAAATCACGGGTTTAAGATTGTTCCGGATCATGGTTGAGAGATCCTGGCAAGTAACCTGAAAAGATCCATCCCCCACGAACAGAACTGTTCGACGTTCCCGGGCTGCCATGCTGGCGCCCAGGGTCGCCCCAATTGTATAACCAATTGATCCGTAAAAGGTTTGACCTATGAATGTTGCTCCTTCCGGCATAAGCATCTCTGCGGCGCTGAATAGTGATACTCCTGTTTCGGCAATAACAATTGAATTGTTTTCAATAAAATGACTCATCCGGTCGAAGAAACGTTTGATAGTAAGTGGTTTTAGCGCATCAGGCAGGTATGGTTCTGTATGCCGGTGTACACAGTATTCAGAGGCACATCGGATATCCAGTGATGCGGGTTCCCTGTGTGTAAGCTTTTCCGTCAGACCAAGGATAAAATCATGGAGATGTACATTCTCATAATAATGATGCCTGATTTTCACAAAGCCTATATTAGCGCTGATAGTTTTTGAATCATCAAGGTTTGTTGTGAATCCGCCCGTATTAAAATCGGTCATTAATTCGCCAAGCTGAAGGATGCAATCAGCAGATCCGACCCGATTACGTACATAATCCCGGCTGCGATCTCCTTCATACAGGCCTATGAATTGCTTATGGTGCTCTGAAAGGATGGTTTTACCCAACATCATGGTAGCATATGGGAATCCGGTTTTTGCGAGAAGACCGGCAAATTCCTTTTGCAGCCTGAACCGTATCAATTCCACGCCGCCTATTACAACTGGATTCTGTGCTTTATCAAGCATTTCTAGTGCTTCCCTGATTGCCTCACCAAGCGCATCCACGTCACTTACCGGGTGTGTTGGAAACAGGAAAGGACCCGGACGTTTACATTTCATCAAAACTACGTCCGAAGGAAGACTGATATATACCGGTTGCTGATGTGAAAGACATGCCGATAACACACGATCTATTTCGGCCGGGGCCGTATCTCCTGAACTAAGCTGTGTTGTGGCAACGGTAATTTTCTCATACATTTTTAATGGAATCTGATAATCACCTAAAGTATGGTGCAAAAGAGGACGTGTTCTGAATTGAATAGTCGCAGGCGAACCGGTGATGACCACCACAGGTACCCTTTCGGCGAATGATCCTGCTACGCCATTGATGGCGCTCAGTTCTCCTACTCCAAAAGTTGATGAAAATGCACCTATGCCCCGGATACGTGCATAGCCGTCGGCGGCATAAGCAGCATTGAGTTCATTACATGTACCAACATATTTCAATTCGCTCTTTAATACCTGATTAAAAAAACCCAGGACAAAATCTCCGGGTACACCAAAGAGGTGATTTAGCCCGATTTCTTTTAACCTGATTAGCAGGTATTCAGCAACTGTGATTTCTGAATTTTTCATATTTATGAAATGAGAAATGATTGCCTAAAGTAAGGTCAAATTGAAAGTTTATATGTTACATAACTTTTGATAAGATTTACATCATTCACACATTTATTGAATGATGAGTTTTGTAGAATAAATATACTGCTTATCCCTTTTAAAGAAGTTGATGAATACTAATTAAATTTGACATCTGTATTTACCACATAGACACAATAGATACATAGAAAAACACATAGCTATTTTACCTGAATTACTATTGCAATTAGTGGGTAAGTCTATGTGCAACCTATGTTTCTATGATACTATGTGGTAAAAAATACAAAAAGGAAATATTTATTAAAGAAATATTTTCTATGCTATTAATATTCTGATATCTTATTACTTGACCAAAGAGGATAAGCAGTTAAATGATAATAGTATAGAACAACTCAGAAAAAACTACCTGTTAATCGTTGCAGGTGCCCCGCACCATATGTAAAGTGAGATTGTAAATGAAGAGAAACTATTACTATGAAATAGCAAACAGTCCTAACAATCCTATTAAATAAACGATCATTACCAGGAATGAATCGACACCCATCCACAATAATTGCTTACGCGGACGGAACATTAATCCGCATACGTAGATTATGGTAAGAAGGATGGCCAGGGCCGTAAGATAAATATCTGTTTTGTGTGCCTGAGGAAGAACTGATTTGCCTGAAAGAACAGTGGCCACCATAAACAACACGGGTAAAAAAGCATTGCCTCCGAAAATATCACTCATTGCCATCTGATAGTCCTTCAATTTCATGGAAGCTAAACCTGTGGATATTTCTGGCAGGGCAGTAGCAGCAGCTAAAATAGTAGCACCGAATAACACGCCTGTCATTCCAATTTGATTGGCAATGGCATTACCGCTTATTTCTAACCCCACACCAGCAATTAAAGTTATCAATGAACATAAAGAAAATACAATAATCACTGTATGAATGCTCACCCCTTTTTTTATTGCCATTTCATGCTTTTTTTTCATGCTGTGACCTCTCTTCTCTTTTTGACTATCCGGAAGAGCCCCTAATTGATGCCAGGGTAAATTGGTTCTTGCTTTTCCAATCATGTAAATACCTGCAAGCCAAACCAGGACAATTGTTGCATCAATCGGCGATATACCCAGATAAATAACAGAAGGTCTAAGTTGGTTCCCTACAACCACCAAGGTTAAAACAGTAATGACCATTAACCCTTCCAGCACTAAAACCAGTGATGCTGCACGATAAGTAAGCGGATCTTTTTTACCCAACCCGAATACATCCAGTACAACAAGCACTACCGTTTGTATGGCAATACCGCCAAGAATATTTCCTATGGCAAGTTCAAGATTGTGTTGCAACGCTGCGCTCACTGTAATGGCAATTTCCGGAAGATTTGTCACAATTGCCAGCAGAATCAGACCTCCCAAAGCTTCACCCCAACCAAAGTGTGTGGCAAGAATGTCGGCAGTTTCGGATAATTTAATCCCGGCAAACCATATTGCCACCGCACTCATGCAAAATATGAGCAGAAGAACAGGCAGTGAAAGTGATTCAATCATGAAATATAATTTTAGTGAAAAATAAATAAAGTTAAGGAATAATTAAATGAAGAAGACCTTCCTAATTCGAATATCTGAAATGGTTAATTTTTTAATTTACCAATGCAAGGTCATTTTCCTGCAAATTTGACAAGTTCTGCATTAAACTTTTCTGTTTCTTCCAGAAACAAGCTATGACCGCTATGCTCAAAAGCTATTATGTACGAATCTGAAATTCCGGCTTTCATCTGTTCAGCAAGGTCAAAAGAACAAATTTTGTCTTTTTTGCCATGCATGATCAATGTTGGGATTTTTATTTTCTTCAGATCTTTTCTCAGGTCTGTATCGCGCAAAGCGATTAAACACTGAGCCGTTGCATAAGACGAGGCACTTAAATTAATTCCATACAACCAGTTGCCAATTCCTTCATTTAATGCAGTTGCGGTAGCGGAGAATATCTTTCCGAAATTGGATAAAAGCTTTGGCCGGTCTTTATAGTTTAATGAAATTAAGTCATCAACGGCACTTTTTGGAAGATTGTACTGAAAATCGCTGCGTTGTGTCCATATCGGGGCTGCTGCTCCGAACAAAGCCAGCTTAGAAACATGAGTTCCATTATCCTCTGATGCGAACCGGATCGCGATTGCTCCGCCCATGGAAAAGCCACCTAAAACCGCATCTTTTATTTCCAGTTTACTTAAAATCTTTTTTATATCTGATGCATGAACATCGTAATCATAGGCTCCGTATGGTTTATCCGACTTGCCAAAACCTCTTAATGTTATTCCTATTACACGAAAATTTTTATTTATCAGATCGTTGTATTGATATTCATACATTTCATCACTCAGAGGCCAGCCAGGTATTAACACAACGGGTCTGCCTTCGCCTGCATCAGTAATATGAAGGCGTACATTGGGTTCAACTTCAATATATTCTGTTCTGGCCATTTCAACCTTGGTTTTTCCATGTAATTTTTCCATTGCTTTAAATATCAAATAATTGGTAATTATTCAGTCTGTTTAAACCGAAGATAAAACTTTTATCTTTATTGTTTTCTTTCTCCAGCATATAGTTTATCTACTTTAAAAGTTTTCAGTGTTCCGTGTTTTCTTATTGTGCTAAATAGCCACCATCAATTTCAAGTGTTGTACCTGTCATAAATGAACTATCATCTGAAGCAAGAAAAATAAACCCTGAGGCAATCTCCTCTGATTTTCCCAATCGCTTCATGGGATGAAGATTTATGATATATTTTTGAATTTCGGTATTCTCAGTTATTCCTGCATTGGTAAGTAACGGAGTTTCAATAAACCCGGGACAAATAGCATTAATCCTGATTCCTTCGGCGGCATATTCAAGTGCAGCAGTTTTAGTAAGACCGATAATGCCATGTTTTGCCGCAACATAATGTGAAGAACTGGGGAAACCTACTTTTCCCAAAATAGATGACATGTTGATGATGACCCCTTTCTTTTGTTTTGACATTTGAGTCAGCTCATGCTTCATGCAATAAAAAACACTATTCAGGTTTACATTAATTACTTTTAACCAGGCTTCTTCACTCATATCACCCACTTTATTTGCTTCGCCGCCAATTCCTGCGTTATTAAGTGCAACATCAAGTGAAGAGAATATTTTTATCGCTTGATGAATGGCTGATTCAACCTGCTTATATACAGACACATCACATTCAATAAAAACCGCTTTTGAGTTTTCCCGCTTTATCTCCTCTAATATTTTGCCGGAATATTCTGATTTTAAATCCGCGATTGCAACATTAGCACCTTCTTTAGCAGCCGCAATAGCACAGGCTTTCCCAATGCCAGATAACCCTCCGGTTATAAACACTGCCTTGTTTTCAAGTTTTTTCATTTTATTATTGTACTAATTTGTATTTATTATTTATGAGTAATTGCCAATTCTTCAACGGGTATACTTGTTAAAATCTTTGTTATTTTAATTTTTATGAATGATGAATCATTTTTTCATCAATTGCTACTCCCAATCCTTTTGCTACAGCCACTCCTAATTGGTGATCAGCGCGAAAGAAATGTTCCAACTGTCGATGAATGATTTCATCTTTCTTTTCTCCACAAATGCCACTCATAGAACTTATAATGTTGCTTACTAAATTTTTCCTGTCTTGCTCATTCATAGCATTGCGATACAACAAGCCCGGCTGCGTGAAGTGGTCATCATCATTTTTATTTCTGTCAAACCAATCAGCAGTATTTGAATCCAATTGCATTGGGGGTTCTTTATAACTTTCGTCAGCGACAATATTATCAAAACTATTCGGGCGGTAATTAGGATTTGCTCCTCCATTATCGTCTGTCTGCATAAGACCGTCGCGCTGGTAATTTGTAACCGCGTAAGGACATTTGTTTACCGGAATTTGTTCGTAGTTAACACCTAAACGGTATCGCTGTGCATCAGGATATGAGAGCAAACGGCCCTGCAACACTTTGTCAGGCGATAATCCAATGCCATCCACAACATGAGCCGGAGCAAATGCAGATTGTTCTACATCTCGAAAATAATTTTCCGGGATTTTATTCAGTTCCATTATTCCAACATCAATCAATGGAAAATCTTTGTGTAACCAAACTTTCGTGAGATCAAACGGATTCCATTTAAATGTCTTTGCCTGGTCATCAGTCATTACCTGAATTTTTAAAGCCCATTTAGGAAAATCTGATTTCTCAATGGCTTCAACCATATCCCGTTGTGCCTGATCAAGGTCAATACCCTTCATTTCATTGGCTTCTATTTCAGTGAAATTTTTTATTCCCTGCAATGTTATGAAGTGAAATTTCACCCAGACCCGTTCATTGTTTTTATTGATGAGGGAAAAAGTGTGGCTTCCAAAACCATGCATATGCCGGTAAGAATATGGAGTCCCCCGATCGCTGAACAGTATGATTACCTGATGCAGACTTTCAGGATTCAAACTGAAAAAATCCCACATCATCGTCGGACTTTTACAATTTGTTTTGGGGTCACGCTTTTGTGTGTGAATGAAGTGGGAAAACTTTTTCGGGTCTTTAATAAAGAATACGGGGGTATTGTTACCTGCTAAATCCCAATTGCCGTCTTCGGTATAGAACTTAAGCGCAAAACCACGGGGATCCCTTTCACTGTCGGCACCTCCCTTTTCTCCTCCAACGATTGAGAAACGTGCAAACATTTTCGTTTGTTTGCCAATCTCAGAAAATATTTTTGCTTTGGTGTAACGGGTGATGTCATGTGTAACAGTAAAGGTTCCGAAAGCTCCCGTACCTTTTGCATGTACTACTCTTTCAGGGATACGTTCACGATTAAAGTGTGCCATATCTTCGTGCAGAAAATAATCCTGCAACAGGATTGGTCCCCGGTCCCCGACAGTCATGGAGTTATCAAACTCAGAATAAGGCCTGCCGCTTGCAGTTGTTAGTTTTTTCTTTATCATTTTATATCGCTTTTTCAAATATGCATTTCTGATACATTAAATATTTGTTTCACATTTATTGACTATAAAGCATTTTCATATCTTCCGGCTACTTCTTCCCGGTTTACCACATTCCGGAATATTCATGATTATCTGATCTCTTGTTCTGATACTTCAAATAATAAGCATGTTACTTTTCAATGTTAATTATGTTGTAACTATTCGGGTTATTTGGCTACAGACTGTAAGTCTTTTAGGCTGCAGACTATCAGTCATTTAGAAAATCAATTATTTAATCATAATAATTTTTCCCCCTGTTACTTGATACTTGATACCTGATACTTGATACTTAAATTTAAATTCTAACAGTCTAAA
>JAPLDU010000078.1:0-12134 GCA_026391255.1 Bacteroidia bacterium
TTTTGACCAATATATTTTTGCTTTGATGCACGGAATTTTTGAGCTTTTGCCATATTTGTATGCATTAAACTAATGCAAATTTGCATAAAATATATTGATTAATTGCATATTGCGCCTAAATCAGCAGACCCTAATTATTATAATTCAATGATTCACTCCGCGTGACTCTGTGAAATTCTCTGTGTCACTCTGTGGTTAAATAAAAATATATATTCAAAATAATAATTGATTACATGTTAAATAGTTATAAATTATTAACCACAGAGATTCGCGGAGTCACTGCGCAGAGTTTCACAGAGTAGAATTTCACAACAGGATGAATATCACGAACAAATCGTATTCAGAATTTAATTCTTAACTCCAGAATTGTGACGAACGCAATAGTCATCATATTTACAACAGCTTTGTAGTAATAATTTATAAACTTGGAAATCAATCAAAGCATTCGTATCCGGGCACTGGCAGAACTTGCAAAACTGCGTATTTCCTTAGCAGTAGCATTCAGTACATTTACCGGTTATTTCCTGTTTGATCATCATATACATCCCGGAATATTTTTTTCCTGCACAGGTGTATTCCTTCTGGCGGCTGGTTCATCGGCTCTGAACCAATACCAGGAAAGGAATGTTGATTCAAAAATGGAAAGGACGAAAAGCCGGCCGCTTCCTTCAGGCCGTATCTCTCCTGCTTTTTCACTGCTTTTTTCCGCCATTTTATTACTTGCGGGTTCAATCCTTATGGCGCTTGCCAATCACCCAATATCTCTTTTCCTTGGCTGGTTTTCAGTCATTTGGTACAATCTAATTTATACCGGGCTTAAACAACGCACACCCTATGCATTGATCATCGGGGCACTGACAGGCGCTATTCCTCCGGCTATCGGATGGGTTTGCGCCGGAGGCAGCCTGACCGACCACAGAATCCTTATTCTTTCTCTTTTCTTTTACCTGTGGCAGGTTCCTCATTTCTGCCTGCTACTCATCAGATATGGGAGAGAATATGAAGCTGCCGGATTTCTTCCAATATCAAAATACGTAAGCGATAAGCAACTGAAACGGATCACATTTGCATGGTTATTAGCAACTTCAATGTCAGCCTGGCTTATGACGGGTCATCGGATCATATTGTCAATGGCAGGAAGAATTTCAGTAATCATGGTAACTGCGATCATGCTGGTAATTTTTTACACTATTCTGGTATACAACAGGAAAGAATTTAATTACAAACTGGCATTCCCGGTAATAAACATTTATCTGCTGCTGATAATGATTATCTTAATTGCAGATCATTTCTGACAAAAGGATAAGAGAATTTTAAAGTACAATAAATTGTGCAATTCTGACGGAGATTGTGTTGCCATGATAACAAAGAAATCTGAATTTTTCATTTTAAGAAAAAACCCAATGGGGAGAATTTACGAATTACGATCCGCCATATTCAGCAATAATTTTAATTCTGAAAAATTCTTTGCAATATTGAAGCAGCATTTCCTTAAGTAATATCGTCTTAATAATAATTCACAAAAACCTGACAGTTATGAAATTTTATATTTACAATTTTGCTTTTGTCATTATCATTAGCACAAGTACCTTTTCTCAAACTCAGTTGCCCTACTTCACAGGATTTGATAACGCTGGCCAACAAACAGGCTGGCAGCAATTCAGGAAAGGGGATACATCCAATCCGGGATGGGCTTATTCTTCATTTAATTCTTACTCCGCACCTAATATGCTTGCTCATTATTATCCTGTTGAAGGCTCATTGCCAACTAATGACTGGTATGTTTCACCTGCCTTTTCTTTTTCTTCAGGTGGAAAGATAGATTCCATCAGGCATAATTTCTCCGGTTTTGGAATCCCGGTCGCAGGCGATTCACTTGCAATATACCTGCTCACAGGTTCGCCGGATCCCAATCTGGCAACTACAAAAACCATGCTCCACGATTTCACAGTAAATTATCTCAACGATAATATCTGGCATCTCGATACCGGTATCATCATTCCTGCAACCACCGGACAATCTTACATTGCGTTTAAGTACAGAACTGTTATCAACTGGCTGGATGTTCTTTTTGATAATTTGAGAGTTTCAGGAAACGCCTCATCCGGTATTGCCCCCGTAGATAAATCTGAAAATAATATTCTGATTTATCCAAATCCCGCAAATGATTATATCATTATCTCAAAAAATATTACTTCGAACATCATTATTACAATCACAAGCAGCGATGGAAAAGTTTTAAGAACTTTCTTATCCTCCGAAATGGAGATAATAAGACAGATAGATGTTTCAGATTTGCAAAACGGAATCTATTTTTTACAAATCCGTGACAGGGATTATCAATCTCATTACAAAATTGTTATCAATCACTGATTTTCATCTTGCAGATAAATATTGTAATTAATCAGGTTGTTTAGACTATAGACTGTCAGGCGTTCAGTAAAAAGAAATTCAAATATTAATACTTATTACATCATTTATCCTGATACCTGATACCTGATACTTATTTTCAATTCCTGATCAATAAGTTGGAGCCGTCACACAATTTTCCCGAGACGATGTATTTTTCTGACCTGTAAAAGTACATAAATGATCACACCAAAGATGACGAGCAGCGTTAATGTAAAGGAAAGGATCAGCCAGACAGGAGCCAGTTTATTGGTGGCCCAGAGAGTTCTTTCCGCTTTTTTCAAGCCGGTATTTGGTAATCCCCATTTAACAGTGGCAAGGGCATCTGCCGACTTATATTCTGCATCTTCCAACTTAGCCACCAGGTTCAGGTTTCCAATGGTATCACCAATGATACCTGACGGGAAATCGAGCCTTACATAACCCTTGTCATTTGTATATTTGCTTCCGACCGGTAAAAGTCCGAACATTCTCTGAACATAAAAACCCACTTTAATTTTTTCGAGTGGTTGTTTTTGCCCTGCTTCATCCATGAAATAAACCACGCCTGTTACCTGTTTTTCAGGCTTGTTTACATCAATGATCAGGTTTAGCATGGCGTTCTTTTTGAGTACCTGTTTAGCTCCGCCAGCCAGCGTACGTATAAAAATGATAACCTGCCACAGATCATTGGAATTCATGGCTTTAAAGCTTGGCATCTGTCCCCTGCCGGTGGTAATTTTATAAAATAATTCCCCGTCGGTCTGGGACTGGAATTTAGCGGTAGTCATATCAGCGGCTTTGATCACTCCGTTTCCCAGACCCTGCTCTCCATGGCAAGCCTTGCAGGTATTCATGAAAAATATCCTGCCATTCTCTATGACATTCTTATCTGCCTTAAGCGGATTTTTACGACCGCCTTCCGGACCGGGAACATTCCATGGTTCAAAAGCCAAAACATCAAGGCTGCAGGCAAGCAGCAACATGATAATGATACTATTTCCGCAAATTCTCATGAGTTTCTTTATGAGTTATGAATTATGAGTTATGAGTTATGAGTGAAAAAGTTCCAGAGTTCCAGTGTTTGAAAGCTTCAAGCTTCTTTTAGGCGTTTAAGACAGCAAACTTACCAATATGTTGTCGCTAATCTAATTCCCGTGAAACGGTTTTTATTTTCAAATTTGCACATTTTCAAATTTTCAAATTAATTTAGTCGCTCAGTCGCTTTGTCGCCTTATCGCCCCGTCGCCTTGTTGTCTATTTTACAATGTCTTTCTTCCTCTGTTTCAACGACCAGGATGATTGGAAACAACCTGGAGAAAACAGTGATCACCAGCAACACACCTGCCACAATACCCATTGTAATGGCTAATTCAAAAAAAGTCGGGTGATAATAGTGGAAGTTTTTAGGTACATTCTGGATGGGAAATTGAGGATGGAACTGTGCCGGGATTACGATGAGCACACGCTTCAGCCATGAACCGGCAATTACTACCAGAGAAATGAGCATAATAGGCAAGGGTTTGCGCATGGGTTTGAAAACAAGTAGCAATATAGGCAGGATAAGGCCTGCAATCTGTGTTATCCAGAAAACAGGGGCATGTCCGCCCATGAACAACTCAAGCAGTTCACTGCCTTCCAGCCGCTCCATTTTATAACCGGGTACCAGGAATTCATTGATATTAAAATAGAAATAGATCACCATGGTAAGAACCAGTAGTTTTCCCATCATATCAAAATGATAATCAGTGATATAATCCTGCAATTTTTGTGTTTTCCTGTAAACATACATCGCAACAATCACTGCAGCAGCTCCAACGACAAAGGCGCCGGATACAAAATATGGCCCGAAGATGGTGCTGTTCCATCCGGCACGCATGTTAACGGCAAACAGCCAGGAAGTAACGGTATGAATGGAAAATGCTACCGGAAGCACCAGTACAAGCATGATTCCGATGGCCCTGTTGAGGACTTTTTTCTGTTCAGCAGTTCCTTTCCAGTTAACTGCCAGCAAGGTGTATAATTTACGCTGCCAATTCGGTTTGCCGGTAAGAGTATCACGAAGCAGGGCGATGTCGGGAATCAAAGGCAGGTATAACAAAATCAGGCTGATGATCAGGTAAGTATTGACAACTGTCACATCCCAGATGATGGGCGATTGAATCCTTCCGTGAATAAACACATAAAGGAGCCTGTCGGGACGCCCCATATCCACAACGATGGTAATAGCAGCAAACAGAACCGCTGCCACTGATATGATTTCGGATATCCTCGTCAGTGGTGTTGCCCATTTGATTTTTAACAACTTAAGAATTGCTGTTACCAGGGCGCCGATCAGGCTCACTGCCACGAGAAACACAAAATGGGAAATATATATTCCCCAGGCAGAATAGTCTCTCATGGCAGTAACACCGAGCCCTGTGGTAAGCTGTTTGATATAGGCGAAAGTGGCGACAAGGATAATGACCATAAGCAGCCTGGTCCATAGCTTCTCTTTAAATGATACCTTCATGACCGGCATGATCAGGTCTTTCTGAATCTCTGACGCTTCCCCCATTGCAAAAGGTACTTCATTTGTCATGCTTACAGTTGTATTAAATTATCAATCTCAAATTTTACTGTCTTCAAATCACCATATTTTCAAATTTTTTCTCCCAGTGAATCTTCCACCGGTTTGAAAGGAGTGCGGCGATCCTTTGGTGGCAGGTAGTATACCTGTGGTTTGGTACCCAGGTCTTCAAAATAAGTATATCCTGCGTTATTACGGATAAGCTCGCTGAATAGTACTGTTTCACCGGTAGTACCATTGGTGACGGCATCTTCGTTCTTATCCCCGAAATAATATACACCGTTTGGACATGAAGAAACGCAGTACGGCAGTTTTCCTACTCTGAGCCGGTCAGCGCTGAAAAGACATTTGGTTACAGTTCCTCTCTTCTGAGGTACATTCAGTTCAATATTATATGGCCGATTCTTTTGTTCTTCGGTCATTTCCGGTTCAAACCACTGGAACATGCGGGCTGAATAAGGACATGCAGAAATACAGAACCGGCAACCAATGCATCGTTCATTATCAATCAGCACAATTCCGTCCTGGCGTTTAAAAGTGGCATCTACCGGACATACCTTTACGCAGGGTGGATTGTCGCAATGAAAACAGGGTTTTGGCATGTAATAAGGAGCCGAATCAGCAGAATCCTGCATCTGTAATGTATTAATATGATGCTGGTAAGGTTGCAGTTCGTGTGCAGCATTACAGGCAGCCATACATTTACGGGCATTCTGGCATCTCGAAAGGTCAATGACCATGACAAATTTCTTGCCTGGCAGTCCAATCCTGCCTTGTTTCTGATTCTTTTCCTGCACTTCCCCGGGACTGATCATATTCAGCTCTGAAGCATTTACCTCTGCTATCTTGCCGTCTCCTGTCAGTACCTTCACCTTATTTTCCTTCCCACCGGCATTTGCAATGGCAGAAACGAGGCCTGCGCCAGCGATGGCTCCTGCTCCAAATGTGATTCCTGATTTCAGAAAATCCCTTCTTGATGAACCCTTTCCCTTATCATTGATTTTTCCCATAACCGGATCTTATTATTCTTAATGATAATTGTTTACTCTTTTCATATCATTATAAAGCAGTCAAAAATATGAAGATTTTTTTTCTGTTACAATACCTTGATTCAGATGTTGCGGGTAATTTTGCGTACCGTTTTGAACTTGGAAAGAAACTCTTTGGCAATGACCCTGAGAATAGTATAAACCGGCACAGCCAATATCATTCCGCCAATACCAGATATACTACCGGCAATAATGGTGACCAGAAATATTTCAAGCGGGTGGGCCTTTACGCTGCCCGACATAATAAATGGGGAAAGGAGCTGGTCAATGATTTGTACTGAAGCGAAAACGAGTAACATATAAATAACCAGGTGGCCGGTATCCGGAGTAAATCCCATGTGAACATTTGCCGCCAGTCCTACAATCAACCCAAATGCAATACCAATCAAAGGACCAATATATGGAACAATGTTGATAATGGCATTAAACAATCCGATCACTAACGAAGTATCCGTTTTAAGCCCGGCAAGAATTAACCCGCCGGTGGTGAGGATCAGCACACCGATAATTCTCAGACCCATCCGGGTAATATATTTTATCAGCAATTCTTCTATTGAAAAGATAACAGATTTGACCCGTTCTTCGTATTTATCCGGAACAAACATGAGTATACCTTCAAGAAACATATTTTCTTCCATGAGAAAGAAAAATGTAATAAAGCTAATCGCAAATACTGCAAAGAAAATATTCCCGATAAAATTTACCAGATTATTGATAAAATTGGTAAGAAGCGAAACATTAAGAACGCTTTCGAGCCTGGTAACCAGGTATTGCTCAAGCGAAAAATCCTCTTTCCCTTTAACAATGAACTTTGAAAATAAGTTCTGCATTTTGTGTATCGGTTCCTGCAGGCTGTTGAGAACCTGGTGAACATCAATGGTTGAAAGTTCGCTCCCCTGATGAACCACAAGCGGAATGAAAAACCAGAAAAAGAAGAAAAAGAATGCGAGAAGAAGAAGCAATGTAATGAAAGCAGATAATGAAACCGGTATCCTGAGCCTGCCGATTTTCATTCTCTGTAATAGTCTGACCATCGGTTTTCCGAGCAATGACAACAGAGCCGATATCAGGATATAAGCCACAACCGTCTGAATATACCACAGCAGCGCTAACAACAGGATGACACCAACTGTGATCAGGAAATATTTGTAGGAATTGGACATTTAAATTAGTGAATGGTGATTAGTGAATGGTGAATGGTGAATAGTGAATAGTTAAGTCACATGACAGAATTGATTATGATAATAACTCATCACTCATAATTCATGACTCATCACTCTTTCTAATAAGTAAATACCTCCACGCCACCAAATACCGCGTTGATGTCAATAAAAAGATATTTATCTGCTTTTTTGAGGCTATCGCTTTCGTAATAAGTAGTACCAAACCCGCCGGCATTGCCATCGGGAAGACGCGCACCCCCGAACACGGCAGAGGCCTTTATCCGGACAGGTGTCTCTTTGTTCAAAATGATTTCGGCACCACCAAAAACCGCATTTACTTCAACCCTGGTTTCCTTTTCCGTAAGCACAAGATTTCTCAGGTCGAGCTTTACCTTACCAAAAACAGCATTGTAGTCTCTCCTGTCAATCGTGGTACCCGAGAAATTAGACTCACTGAATACAGCATCATGATGACCGTCTTTAAAGTGAACATTCAATGAACTACCTACCAGAATCCTGATCCCGAGATACAGGAAAAAGAATGCCAGCAGGATTTTAAATACCGGAATGTCGACCCTGAAAACCACCTTTACCACCAAAATAATCCCTAATAGTATCAGAATGATACCCCAAAATAAATTCATACCCATTTTCATATATTTTTATATTAAACTATTAAACCTTGATTACCAGGACATTGAAAATGTTACAAAAATTACAGGCATCTTCAATTCAAAGCTAATTTTCATACAAAGTTAACCTAAATATTTAATGGCATTATGGCAACCAAAAATATTTCGATCAGGTCACTTAGAGATTGTATTGAATTTTAAATATTTCTGTTATATTATTCATATTCAACTTCTTTTGCATTCCCAAAAGCACTTAGCAAAGCGATCTCACGAAATCCACTTGTGGATTGAGTAACCAAAAAGGCACCACGAACGAGACGTTTCGACAAGCTCAACGCCCACTTCTTTTGGTAACCGGCCATTGAGCCTGTCGAAATGGCATGTTGTATTCCGCACCGTTCGTGGACAGCTAACGCACAGGGCTTTCATTGACACATTTATTTTAAAAGAATAATAGGGAGAGTCATTTTTTTTATTTTCATAATAAATGATTGCGAAGCATAAAATAAAAAAATGCAGAAAATCATCTGGTAAAATTCAAAACAGTTTCTAACATATTATAAATTATTACAAAGTTTCTGTATCTGTTCACCAGCCTGGCTGAAACCCAGGTTATAAGCTTTGAAAAGATCTGCGCACCCTTCTTCTTTCCTGCCATGCCCGGCTTTAGCCATACCTCTGAGAAATAATGCGAGAGCATCATTTGGATTGAGGGTGAGAGTAATATCATAATCGTTGATGGCGCCTGCAATATCACCCAGGATTGACCTGGCAATCCCTCTGTTTGAATAGGCATCTGTATAATCCGGTTTCAGTTCAATGGCTCTGTTGTAATCAGCCAAGGCTCCGTATACCATTTGTGTGCTGGTTGTGCTATTGGCCAGGTTAACCTTTGCATTTCCCCTGTTTGAATATGCTTCTGCATAATTTGGATTCAGCAGAATTGCCTCATTATAATCGGCAATGGCGCCTTCAAAATCATTCATGTCCATTTTCACCCCACCGCGATTGTAAAATGATTTGTCAAAATCAGGATTCAGCCTGATTGCCATGTCATAATCCTTCAGGGCTCCTTTCAGATCACCCAGTTCTTTCCTCGATGTACCACGGTTCAGCCAGGCTTCGGACTGATCATTCTTCAGCATGATTGACTGGTCATAATCAGTGATGGCTCCCTGGTAATTGCCGGAAGCAAATTTAATATTTCCCCTATTGATCCAGGCAATGGTCACTTTATCATTTTTAGAAATTACATCGTTCCAAAGGGTCATGCTGTCCTTCCAGGCTTTTGTACGGTCAAGAGTCATCAGCGAAAGAATAAATATATACACGGCAATAATGGCTGTGAACACAGGTTTCATATTCCGGTTTTTGTCAGCCAGGTAGTAATATGCATAACCCACCAATATGCAAAAACCGGCAGAAGGAAGGTAAGTATAACGGTCGGCCATGATGGCGCTGCCAATAGGAATCAGTTGTAATACAAGGAAAATATTAATCATGAAAAACAGGATACCGAATGTAATGGTTCTAGATTTTCTGATAGCCATGATAAGCCCTCCAATGATGGCAATAACAGGAATCGGATAAAACCAGAATGAGGAAGGAATACTACCGTTGATCCTGACAGGGAAAGGATAAATAGCCGACAAATTAAGGGGCAGGATCAGTTTCAGGATGTAATTTGTGAACCCGTAACAGGCAAACAAAATCCTGTCATAAAAGGCAAAATCGGAATTCCCTGAAATGGAAGAAGAAGACTCCTGGGCATATACAGCTAACACGCCGGCCGCAATTGCCAGCAGGAAAAAAGGTATTTTTTCAAGGATGATTTTCCGGTACAGGATTTTCCCTGTCAGAAAATAATCACAGGCAACCAGTGTGACAGGCAGGGCAACAGCTGTTGCCTTTGATATCAGGGATAAAATAAAGAACAAAATAGCAAGGAAATAATATTTCACCCCGGGTTTACCTATGTACTTTATATATGAAATGAGTGAAGCCATGAAAAACAGTGTGGAGAGCAGGTCTTTCCTGTCCGATATCCAAGCCACTGATTCAACATGGAGGGTATGAATACCGAAAAGGGCTGCAGCAATAAGAGCTATATCAAATCTCCGGAACAGAAGGAATACCAGCCAATAAACAAGGATAACATTCAACAGGTGCAGGAGCAGGCTGCTGATGTGAAACATCCATGGCTCTTTACCACTGATACTGTAATCGACTGCCAGCGAAAGCATAGTGAGAGGCTGGTAGTTGCTGACAAAATATTCAGTAAAAAATGCTTTCACGCTTTGGGATGAAAGTTCATGCACATATTTATTTTCTGTCACGTAACCCCCGTCGTCCCAGTTTGTGAACTCATTCTTAAACACCGGCGAAAAAGCCAGAATGGTAAGCAGAATCACTAATCCAAGCCAGAGCCAGCGCTTTGGAGTAAACGGTCTGTTCTCGTCCCGGTCAGTGGTTTTTCCCTTCCCCGAAATTGATTTTTTGTGTTCCACATTCATTGTTCAAAGTTCAAGGTTTATGGTTCAAATTTCGTCCGCCGGAGGCGGAGTTCAACTGTTCGATTGTTCATTTGCAATACATTTTCATCAATCTTGCAGCATTTGTGTTTCCCAGACGTACAGCAGTTTCCAGGTCATTGCAGGCCTCGTTTTTATTTCCCAGCTTCATTTTTGCCATACCACGAAGAAACCAGGCCGTGTCGTATTTGGGATTGACCTTTATAGCATTATCAAAATCCCTGATGGCTTCTGCATACTTACCTGTCATACCAAAGGCAGCGCCCCTGTTGGAGAGGGCATCGTCATAGGCAGGATTCAATTCAATGGCTTTCGAATAATCGGCAATGGCGCCGGGGATATCATTCATGTCGCGTTTCACATTTCCGCGGTTCGAATATGCCTTCCAGAAACTTGGTTGTAATTCAATCGCCCTGGAATAATCTGCCAGCGCTTCGGCCCTGTTACCAAGCGTGTGATTGACAAGCCCCCGGTTATAATAATTATCCGGGAAAAGTGGTTTCAGTTTTTCCACCTGGTTAAAATCTGCAAGTGCAGCCCTGGTGTTTCCGGCGCTGTTATTTGCAACAGCCCGGTTGTACCAGGCATCAGCATAATCAGGTTTCAGCAGGATGGCCTGTGTATAATCGGAAATAGCCCCTTTGAAATCTTTCTCATCATTCCGGTAATTACCACGGTTATCCCAGGCTGTCATTACCTCGGGGTGCTTCTGAATGACATCCGTCCATAAAGTTTCACTGTCGCGCCACACACCTATGCGCATCATGGTAAGTACCGCGATGATCACGGCATATATGATGAAAACTGCAGGAACAATTTTCCTATGCTTTTGATTTCTTTCAGATAAGGAAGTCAGCAGGTAAGCAGGAATTATGAAAAACCCCAGTGAAGGAATATAACTGTACCTGTCGGCCATAATAGCGCTGCCAACCGGAAGCAATTGCAGTACAAGAAAAACATTCACCGAATAAAACAACCATCCGAAAATAAGCCATTTGACCTTTCGGAAATAAATAAAGATAAGACTTAGCAATGCTCCCGTAAGCAAAGGAAATAAATAGAAATACATAGAAATACTTTTGCTTACATTAGGATAGGGATATATCGCGGAAAGGCCGAAAGGAATGATCATTTTCACAATATACATCACATAACCATAGCCGGCAAATGCAATACGCTGCGGAATCCCGAACACTGAAGCCTCTACGATGGAATTGCCGGCTTTCTGTGCCTTAATGGCTATGATACCAAACACTAGCGATAAAATGAAAAAGGGAATTTTTTCAAGTATCACTTTTGTATCCGCAAGTCTCCTGTTTGTAATATAATCCATCAGAATAAGAGTGACTGACAGGGAAACCGCCTGTCCTTTCGAAAACAGGGAAAAGATGAAAAAGACCAGGGAAATCAGGTAGTATCTCCATCTCATGCTTTCGGTATACCGGAAATAAAGAATCAGAGAAGAGAGGAAAAACACGGAATACAAAAGGTCTTTTCTCTCAGATATCCATGCTACCGACTCGACATGTAGTGTGCATACCCCGAAAAGTAAAGAAGCAAAAAAGGCGGTTTTATTGTTCCTGAAAAGCAGGCTGACCAGGTAAAAAACAAGGATTGTACAGATCAGGTGAAGTAAAACGGATGTAATGTGAAACATCAGGGGATGGTTTCCCCACAGAAAATAATTTACCGAAAGTGAAAGGAGGGTCAATGGATGATAATTGCCCATGCTGTATCCCGAAAACATGGTGGCAATGTTTGCCGCATTCAGATGCTGCACCACCGGATTATCGGTCACATAT
>JAPLDU010000078.1:12148-21548 GCA_026391255.1 Bacteroidia bacterium
AAACCATTCAGGAAGGCCGGAAAATAAGCGATCAGTGTAATGACGATCACGGCAATCATCATCCAGATGCCACGATCACGGTTATCTGCCGGTTTTTTTTGTACTGTTTTCTTCTTCGGTATATTTGCCCTGATGTCTTTTTTCATACCCAGACAGGAATCGCATTCAGAGGACAAAGGTAATAAAGAGTTATGAGTTATGAATGATGAGTTGTAGTCACACATGGCATGCGTGAATTAGTTATGAGTTATGAATTATGAGTTATGAGTTGTAGTCACGCATGGCATGCGTGAATTAGTTATGAGTTATGAATTATGAGTTATGAGTTGTAGTTATGCATGGCAAGCGTGATAGAATGATAAATAATGATGACCAATTATTCAACCTGTATCATCCGCGTTCTTCTCTCGTCTGCAACAGTAAGGATAAGAAAGTACATGCCTGCAGAAATTCCCGTTGCATCAAATGTAATACTATGAATACCCGGATCAAGTTCTTTACTGACCAATACCGCAAGTTTTTCTCCCATTATATTCCTGATTTCAAGTTCTGCAAATGACCTGAGCGGCAGATAAAACCGGATGGCTGTATTTCCGCGGAATGGATTGGGCTCATTCTGATACAGGCAAATATCATAAAATCCGGTTTGTTCACTGATCCCAAGTGAAATTAAAGCAGTATCAACAATGGAATAACCACACGCATCTGTAACTGTGACAAAATATATTCCATAAGTAAGGTCTGATACATTTTCAGTAGTTGCTCCTATTGACCAGTGCCAGGAATAGGGGGAAACACCGCCCCAAACCGCCATGTCAACATAACCATAACCGGATGCGTCGAGGTTGTGCGCATATACTTGAGAAGATAAGACAGCTGGACCGGTAATGGTAAAATCAGATTGAATTATACAACTATCATTTGGAATCGAAACTGTAACACTGTAATTGCCGGGAGATAAATGATCAATAGTTTCGGTGGTTGAGCCGTTACTCCAAAGATAATTTACATTAAATGCAGGAAATAATAAGTTTAGGTTTATTTTACCATCATTAATTCCATAACAACTCTCATTTTCAACAGAAGAATTGATTTCTATTGAAGTATTGTTAATTGTAATTGAATCAATTGACAACAAACTGTCACCCAGTCTGGATGTAAGATAATACTTGCCATAAGGAGGAACAGTGATTTGCAAGTCTTTGCCTAATGTATCAGAATTCAGGCTGTCAGCAAACCAGGCTGTCACAACACTTATTGGGGTATATCTCCAGCTTTCTTCAGTTGCAGTCCAAGTGGTATTATTTCTTCCAGGAACAACTACAGCCAGACTTCCATCTGCATTTTGTATACCCTGCACACCATGTCCGGAATTCCATATAGTATCATAATAGGGTTGAATATAAATTAAATGGTTATCAATGATATTTGATCCTTCATACAATACAATCTGGAAAGTGCAATTATTAATGATATTTGGGAATAAAGGGATATCGACGTAACTAATTACGAGTTTCCTGTTCGGTCCGGAACCATAAACCTGGTAATAAACATAATTGCCATTATTGGGACCTGCACTGGTATTCCAATCTTCCCATGGTCCCATTATACAATTTTTTGGAACACCATGGCCAGCATTAGGGATATTCTTGGTGGCCCAAGGATCGTAATTACTTCCATCTAGTGCTCCACTGAAACCAATCCATCCATTTGATCCGATAAAAAACTGTGTATAAGTATTTCCGAAAAAAGTAAAATCAAACCCTATCTGAAATGGCCCATAAATCTGATCATTAGCGTCAATTCCTGCATTTATACCAGTTAAAGCTTCCGGTGCATAAGGAATTGAATGAACAATGTAATCAACATAATACTGTAAACAGGCAGCCTGAAGTTGAACAGGCTGATCAACACAATTGATAGCACTATCAGGATAAATAATTTCTATTCCTTTTAATGTTATCGATATCGGTAATGAAGGCGGATAATTGCAATTTGAACTGCCACTAACAGTTACAGAATAATTGCCAGGAAAATGTACATTAATACTTGATGATGTCTGACCTGATGACCAATGATAATTATTATATGAATTATTTAAAGACAATACCACAGGATCCGAAAGACAATGAACAGTCGATGGAAATGCCTGAATAACAGGAGCATCCTGGCTGATAAAAACAACAGTCCTATTATCACCGGAAATAATTCCACAAGTATTAGTAGCATCTACATGGTATGTACCTGAAACAGTTACTTTATTAATCCTGGTTGTATCACCATTTGACCAGATATAATTGCTAAAACCCGACGATGCCGTAAGAGTAATTGTGTCTCCTATACACGTGGTTGTCGCGCTGGCCGAGATTGATACATGTTCAGTTGCTAGGCTTGAAACATGCCATATCCCGGTAACTGATGATCCCTGAGAATCTATAATTGTTACACAGTAATAGCCAGAATTCGTAATACCTGTCATATCTTCTGTGGTCAATCCATTATACCACAGAAATGAATATGGTGTGGAACCTCCTGAAACCGTCATGTCAATTGCTCCCGGAGGGATTCCCGAACAACCAATATTGGTAATAACAGCAGAGCAAGTTAATGAACGGTAAACAGGCGCCTGATCAAACTGAGAATATGTAAAAAATTGAAAAATCAGGAAAATAACTAAAAACAATAATACTTTCATAGTAATACATTTTTAGGATCCAATTTTATAAAAAAGACAATATTAAACTGAAATGGTTGTCTGAAATTCAATAAATTAAATATAATTACTGACTGTGTGTTGAACCCTGAGATGTGTTGGTTGTTGCTCACTGCATGAACGATTGATGGCGATGGGCAAAGCCATCTTTCAGTGATTAACTTAAAAATCAACATTTTCAAATTTTCAAATCCTCAAATTTTCAAATCCTGATACCTGATACTTGCTACCTGATACCATTCCTCATCCTCCAACATTATAAAACGCCCGGTGATTACTCGATGTTCCGCAGGCCGGTTTGTTTGAAACAGCCCGGCGGATGGCTTCTTCGGGTCCAAGTTCCCGGACACTGAATTCCAAATCATTGAACAGGCATGGTTTGATCATTCCATCGGCGGTAAGACGTAACCTGTTACATTCTCTGCAATCGCCGCCACTGCCGCCTTCCACGATACCAAACTCACCATTCTCAAGGTTCATACGCCTGATATAACGAACCTCAAGTCCGTTCTCCCTGCAGAAGACAGCTACGGACTGTGCATCCTCTTCCCGGGAACTTTTATGCACAACACAGTTTATCTTTATTGGTCTGAGGCCGGCAACAACGGCTGCCTGTATTCCTCTTAGCACATCATTAATATCACCACGCCGGGTGATGACGGCATATTTGACCGGATCCAGCGTATCGAGGCTGATATTGATGCGTTGAAGGCCGGCATCAGCCAGTGGTCCCTGCAAAATCTGACAGCAATACTCCGTTTGAAGTTAGAGACAGGTCCTTAATTCCTTCTATCCCTGCCACTGATCTGATAAAATCAACTATTCCCTTTCTGACCAATGGTTCGCCCCCGGTAATCCTGACCTTATCAATGCCCATGGATACTCCGGTTCTGATAACCTGAAGAATTTCCTCATACCTGAGAATTCCGGCATGGGACAATAACTTCACACCTTCTTCGGGCATGCAGTATTCGCATCTCAGGTTACACCGGTCGGTGACAGAGATGCGCAGGTAGCTGATGCGACGGTCAAAGCGGTCGAACATAGACCAGGTCTCCGGCATTTAATTCATATACTCCGAGAGGTATGCTGGCCAATCCGCCCGCCTGTGTAAGAGCATGGATATGTGCCGAACCACGGTAATTGATGATGGAAACAGTTCTATCAGGCATGATTTTTACAGGTATCCATTTCTCCCTGTCGGCATTTTTCCTTTCAAATCCTTCACTAAGCGGCAACCGGAGTTCAGGGGGACTGTAATCATATCCCATCAGCTTATAAAGAAAAGGCTTTACCAATAATTCAAAAATTACAAATGATGAGACCGGGTTACCTGGAAGTCCGAAAACATATTTTCCTTCTTTCACACCAAACAGGGTTGGTCGTCCGGGTTGTACGGAAATACTTCTGAACACAATATTAAACCCTGCTTTTTCAAGAACGGCCGGGACCAGGTCAAAGTCACCCATTGAAACTCCGCCAGACAGGATGATGACATCACTGTTATCAATTGCATTATTTATTTTTTCAATAATTATATTTTCTAAATCACATGCAATGCCAAAATATACGGGAACCAGACCTGTTTCACCCACCTGTGCCAGCAACTGCCAGGCATTGCTGTTCCTGATCTGTGAAGGTGCCGGAATCTCATATGGCTCAACTAATTCATCGCCGGTTGAAATAACACCTACCTTCACCAGTCCTGACACCAGAGGATTTACACATCCCATCATAGCCATCACTGCAATTTCCTGAGGCCTGATCAGAGTTCCTTTTTTCAGCAGGATGTCATTCTTTCTGATCTCTTCTCCTTTGTACCTGATATTCTTTGCCGTTTTGTTCCCGGTAAATCTGATCTTATTGTCACCATTTATTTCAGTATCCTCCACCATGATGACACAATCAGCACCATCAGGAATCATGGCTCCTGTCATGATTTTGGAACATTGTCCTTTGCCTATGATATGCCGCGGATTTTTGCCGGCGGGCAAAGTCTCAATGACAACAAGAATATCATGAATATCCTGCATGCGGCAGGCATATCCATCCACTGCCGATTTATCAAATGAAGGGTAATCGGCATCCGAAAAAACATCCTCTGCCAGGACCCGGTTCAGTGATTTTGCAAAATCAATATTTTCTGTATATGGTTTCTGGGCGGAATTTAAAATGATATCCTGCGCATTTTTTAATGTAATCATTTTCAATTTTATTAACAATCGATGAATATATTGTGGCATGGTAGGGGCGTATGGCCATACGCCCCTACGACATGTTTTTTGTATCAATGATAATTGTCACCGGGCCGTCATTGACCAGAGAAACCTGCATCATGGCGCCAAATTCGCCGGTGGAAACCGGTCTTCCAAGATCTTCTTCCAGCCTGTTTACGAACAACCGATACAAGGGGATAGCAATCTCAGGTCGGGCGGCCAGTATGTATGATGGCCTGTTTCCCTTTTTTGTTTTGGCATGAAGGGTGAACTGGCTCACCACGAGGATATCGCCATTCACCTCAGTCACCGGCAGGTTCATCACCCCATCCGCATCATCAAATATTCTGAGTTGAATGATCTTTTTCGATAACCATTCTGCATCTCCGGGCAAATCTCTTTCCTCAATGCCAACAAGGATCAGCAGTCCGCAACCGATCTCTGCCTTTGTTACATTTTTTATTGTGACTGAAGCACGGCTCACTCTCTGAATAACTGCCCGCATATTACTTATAAGTTTGTCTGAATCTTAAATTTTGCGACACTTGCGCTTTTTGCATTATTAATAAACTGCAAAAATTGTAAAAGTTAGTATAAACCCGGCATATTTTTTGTAATTTTGCAGTTCAAACCGTAAGGGGCTGACCTGGTTTTGACAGCGGAATGAATCGGTTTGTAAGCATGCCGGGCTTTGTGTGTTGGCACGTAAAAATTAATGCAATACAAATAAACGCAAACACTAATTTTTCACTCGCTGCATAATCTTTCAGAAAGATAATGCTTAATTCCGGTTACAAGGAAGCCGGAACGGGTACTCCGCCGACGGCCCTGCCTGGTTGCCGGAAGCAACAAGGAGTATCATTCATACCGGGATAGCTTGCACAGAGTCCTGATGTGCAGGTGAAATTAAAGGACTACGGCAGCAATAGGCTTTCCTTCGCCGGTTGTAGCCCGACAATCAAGCAAGGGATAAGCATGTAGAAAGCAAATGGGTTTTCTGTTTGGACCCGGGTTCGACTCCCGGCAGCTCCACTGATTGAAATTATAAACCGCTGTAATTCAAAAAATTGCAGCGGTTTATTTATTTGGTTGCGGACAGTATTGGGGGCAGAATTTCAGGTTTACTTCCTTGGTTTATGTTGTATAAAATTTATCGTTAACCCACGATTGAGGATTATTTTGAATGTAATTTGCAATGCGTTGATATTCATTACTATTTCGGATAATATGATCATAGTATCGCGATTGCCATTCAAAAACTAAACCCAACCTGTGTGCATATTTGGTCACCACCGATTTATATGACCCGATAATTGATGATACTGAATTTTTCCCCTGATTTTGAAACCGCGTTTGCCCAATTGTCAGATATTGTGGTGACGATTGTAGAGACAAGGCATGTCTTGTCTCTATGGTATTTTGGGTATTATAGATATTTTGATCGATTTCATTTCCTGTTAAAATCAATATTCCATGAATATGATTGGGCATAACGACAAATTCACCCAATTCAACATTATTTGCATGGTTTAAAATTTCGTGCCATAATAAATCAGCCAAATTACCTGCTTGTGTCAACAGCATGTCAGTATTTCCTATTTTTCCAAAATAATGTTCCCTGTTTTGTGTACATATTGTAATAAAATATGCAGCATTCCACCGGTAATTCCATGACTGTAAACGTACAGAAGGAATGCGATATTTGTTCCTGTATTTATCCATTTACCATTTAACTTTTAAATTGTCGGATTTATTAATAGTACCCACATCAATAATATTCATATTATAGAATGCAAATGACCACATATCAGTCTGTTCATCAATTCGCTTCATAATTGTCTGTCCTTCTCCATGTCCTTCATTGGCGGCAACCCTGATCAATACCGGATTTTCACCTTTGTATTTTTCCTGAAGGGTTGCTGCATATTTGTAAGAATGGGAAGGTACAACCCTGTCGTCATGGTCGCCTGTTGTAACAAATACTGCAGGATATGGCAAGCCTTCCCTGATATTGTGAACCGGAGAGTATTCATTGAGATATTTGAATTCATCCTTGTTATCACTTGTTCCGTATTCTCCTGTCCAGGAACTTGTGAATCTTTGATATCTGAGCATATCCATTAATCCTACTTCCGGAACTGCCACAGCAAATAAATCCGGTCGCTGGTTGACCACTGCAGCAATCAGTAAACCCCCGTTTGATGCTCCGGAAATGGTCAAATATTCAGCCGATGTATATTTTTCTTTGATCAGGTATTCGGCAGCAGCAATAAAATCATTAAACACATTTTGTTTTAAAATTTTTGTTCCTGCCTGATGCCATTCCTCTCCATATTCCCCATCACCCCTCAAATTTGGCAGTGCAAACAAACCACCGTTTTCAAGCCAGATAATCTGTGACGGGCTGAAATATGGAGTCATACAATAGTTAAATCCACCGTACCCGGTCAGTAATACCGGATTTTCCCCGTTAAGTACTATATCTTTCCGATGAACTATGAACATGTGTATTTTAGTACTATCCTTGCTGTAATAGTACGCCTGGTCAGTAATGAATTTCCCTGCATCAAAATTTTCCCTGGTTTGATAATATACCTCTGATATGTTTGTATTTACATCATATTTAAAAATCATTCCCGGATTAATAAATGAAGCAAACTGATAATAAGCAATTGGTTCTTCCCTGCTACATTCGAATGAACTGACTGTTCCAATTCCCGGGAGTGAAAGTTCAGATTCAAACTCACCATTCATTTTGAAAACTTTAATAGTACTGTGAGCATCTGTCAGGTAACCGGCAATGATTTTATTTCCGGCTATTTTACACCAGTTCAGAAGATCCCCTGATTCCGGAATTAAGGGTTTCCAGTTTGTTTCCGGGGAATTGCTCAGGTCAATGCTTACAAGGTTTGAATTGGGTGCATTTTTATTCGTAAGAACTATTAATTTATTCCCGGTGATATCCACCAGATTTGACTGATAATTCAGCGAGGCGTAAATCCGGTTCAATTCACTTTTTTTATCAGTCAAATCTTTTAAATACATAATTTGACCCCTTGATTTAATCCCTTGCGATATGACCAGGTATTTTTCATCCTCCGTTGTCTCCGCAAAAAATAATGACCGGGCAAATATCGGGTATTGAAAGATAAGAGAATCAGATTTCTGGTCAGTACCCACTTTATGATAATATATCATTTGATACTCCATGTGCCCGGAATTCTCCTGATTATTTAATAAAGGACGATTCCAACTGTAATAGAAACCTTCTTGATACCATGCAATATTTGAATTTCTTTTAATATTTACCAAATGATCCGGCAAATCCTTCCCGGTTGCTATGTCCCGTACAAATATTTCTGTCCAGTCTGATCCATACCGTGAAACAGAAAAAGCAAGCCACCTGCCATTTTTCGATAATACTGCCTGTATAACCGAAACGGTTCCATCATTGGATAAGCTGTCAGGATTGAGTATTACACGTTCATCAGCAGATTCCGGGCTTTCCTTCATAAAGAGGACATTCTGGTTTTGTAAGCCTGAATTCCGGTAAAAAAACAGTTTGCCACCTTTTTTGAAGGGAACTGTGATTTTCTCAAAATCCATTATCCGGATGAGACTTTCCCTGATCTTCGTCCTGAAAGGAATTTGATTGAGATAATCAGCGGTCAGCTTATTTTCTGCCTGAATCCAGATTTTTGTATCCGCTGAATTTTCATCTTCGAGCCAGCGGTACGGATCAGTAACTTCTACCCCAAAGTAATTATCAATTGTATCACACTTTTTTGCAGCCGGATAGGTGATTTTTATCCGAGGAAACTTACTTTCTTTAAATGCCATCATTAAGAGCATCATTAATATCACTACCAGTTTTTTCATAGGTTGAATGTATATATTAATGATTTGTAAGTTGTTACTGAATCTGTTTTTTTCAATAAAATGATTTACAAACTTATATAAAATCAATTAAGAAATTATTCTAATCTTGTTGCCTACAGCCTAAAAGCCTTTAGCCATTATTGGTCTGGTGAAAAAAGTGCGACTATCAGATATAAAATTAATTTGTCATAATTTCAAATTCAGGACATTAGAATTTTATGATTATTTGCATAAAAAGTTTGAATCATAATCCCTAAGGGATTTAATATAAATAGCCCTGTACGGAGTGCAGGGTAACATCTAGGTATGTGCATGGATACCCTGAAAGGGTTGAATAATAATGGTATTGGTTGCGTCGGCTTCGCCGGAAGATTGTTGTTTCAGAACAAAATCAAAGAAGCGAAGCCGGAAACAAGGAGTGAGTCGGGCTTTTCAACCCCGGGCTGAAGCCCTACTCTTTATACACATCTCTGTAACTTATTGATATAATGTGTCCTTGGAACATTGCATTAAATTTATCGAGGCCACGTTTATATGTTATCGGACCTGGTAATGCAGTGCTGTTATAGCCTTTCCATCCTCCAAGCCTGGC
>JAPLDU010000077.1 GCA_026391255.1 Bacteroidia bacterium
TTGCCCTAATTTTTAAAGTGTTTACTTTCTCAGCAAATAAGTTGAAAATAATTTCCCGGCAGATCAAAATTTTATTTACTCAACTGTCAGGAACAAAGTACAAAATCTTAACAACTTGACATAAACAGCAGACCCTAATTATAGTGAGTAAAATAATTGATTTTCTAAATGACTAACAGTTTACGGCCAGAAAGCCTACAGTCTATAAGCCGGACAGTCTAAAGTCTAAACAACTTGAATAGTTACAAATTATCAGGTATTATTCTTCATAGCAGCTTCATTATCACGAAATACAGAAAAGATTGTTGAGAAACCTGAAATATCAAATATATCTCTGATATGTGGTTGAAGATTTGTTATGCTTAACAGCCCGCTTTTGCCAACCATTTTTTTCTGAACTGTCAGGAGAACTCTAAGTCCGGAACTGCTGATATAATTCAGCCCGGAACAATCTATGATGATATTGGTGCAGCCCTCTTCCGTAAGTTCCATCATTGGCTTTTGGAATTCGATGGAATTAATAGTGTCGATACGGCCATCCACTCTGACAATTGTATGATTTTTCAATTTTTCAATATGTAAATTCATTACTAAAAGATTTTTATGGAAAATATTATAATGATATTCCTGCAACGAGATATGCGCTTTTACTTGCAGGGTTTATAATTACACCAAGGCATATAGGCATAACCAGCCGGTTAGTCACAGGCAGGGATTTCTTAACTGTACAACCAATATTAACAAATCCGGAGTTTTCGGCATAATAAGTGCCTTTAACCTGGTACCCTGCAACAAGTTCAAGATCACCAGTTTTTGATTTATGAATATACTTAAGCTCCAGATAAATGCTTTTTGAAGGATCCGCTCCATAAAAGAAATAACTCGCCAAAAAGTTGAAAGGTAAAGTCTCACCACCTGAAACTACTATCTGAGACTCGAGCAAATGGTTGGTAGTCTTTTCTTTATAGTTGAAAAAATTATGTGCAATAGTGTCATTATAGTTCCAGTAATTCCATAATGCTATGGTGATAAAGTCAATATTTTCTGATAAGTAGAAATCCGTCTCTTGCCCGCACTCACCGGTAAATTTGTATGCGCCCCATGCTCCTATTGTAAGGCTTTTCCAGGTAGCCGACAACCCGGGCTGGATACTGGGAGCATGTCCTATTTCCAAACCACGCCATAAAAAACGACTCATGAGATCAACATTTGCAGAATATGAAACAATTGGAAGAGTGTCCGCTTGTGCTGAAAGAGAAAATGGAAAAGAAATTGATGTCAGCATTATTAATATAAGGCATTGATTACGACTGATCCGAAAAGAAAAATAATTCATCATAAAAAATCATGTTTTTATAAATAATTACTTATGACCATTATATCGTAAAGCAAGTAATGTAATATCGTCTGATTGAGGCACCCCTGATGCAAAAACCGCTACATCCTGTACGGATTCCCTGACAATATCTTCGATGGGATGCAATAAGCGGGCAAGCAGATAGTTTTCCAATCTTTTTTCGCCGTATTGCTGATTATGAATGTTGAAGGCTTCTGTTATTCCATCAGTAAAAAGGAACAACAGATCTCCTGGAATAAGTTGAATTTTTTTTGAATCAAATATGTAATCCTCTACACACCCCAGAGGAATACCATAGGTCATTTCTGATTTATTGACGTTATTACCTGAAAGGATGTAGGGTGGATTGTGACCGGCATTCACATATTCGACCACACCGGTAGCTGAGTTGAAAATTCCATAAAATACCGTGACAAACATACACGAATCACTTTCATTGCAAAGCAATTTATTCACATCATTCAGACACTCCCCGGGAGAAATACCTTTAAGTCCGGTTGCTCTGATCAGTGTGCGGCTGACTGCCATATAGATAGCCGCTGTAACACCCTTACCGGAAACATCGCCGATCACAAAACCCAGCCATTCATTATCGATCAGGAAGAAATCGAAAAAATCACCTCCGACTTCTTTGGCTGCAATCATGGAACCGAAAATGGAGAACTCAGTACGGTCGGGAAAAGGGGGAAAGATTTTAGGAAGAATTGCCTGCTGAATTTCACGGGCAGTCTGCAGATCCTGTTGTATGGATACTAGTTGATCATGCTCCTGCATGCTTTGCCAGATCATGGAAATTTCATCCAGAGATTTATTAATGGTGATCTCAAGATCATCAAAACTGATTGGTTTTGTAAGAAAATCAAAAGCACCCCTGTTCATCGCTGTACGAATATTTTCCATATCACCGTAAGCTGAAACGATCACAGTTTTTAATCCGGGGTCTTTTAACTCTTTCAACCTTGTGAGTAAAGTCAGTCCATCCATTTCAGGCATGTTAATATCAGTAAGGATAAGCCTGATTTCAGGTTGTTCAATAAGTTTCGTCAGTGCTTCCAGTCCGTTAAGTGCAAAGACAAATTCATACACTCCGTCCCTGATCTGTTTGCGGAACTTTTGCCTGATCAGCGGTTCAAGATCAATTTCGTCATCCACAACCATGATCTTTATATTCGATATCAGCTTTTTATCCATTAATTCTTTATATTACGTTACTCAGAGAAATTACTTTACTTCAATTTGATTTTGTCAGGAAATAATTGGCAGAGATATGATAAACTCAGCAAATTCTCCCTCTTTCGATTCAAATTTCAACTCACCATGATGTTCCCGGACGATAATATCATAACTGATCGATAATCCGAGTCCGGTGCCTGATCCGGCAGGTTTGGTAGTAAAAAACGGATTAAATATCTTGTCTTGTATAGATTGCGGGATTCCTTTGCCATTGTCCCATATTCGTATAGTAATTCTGTCTGCTATTTTCTTAGTATTTACCCTGAGAATGGGGAAATAGGTGTCTTTCATCTCCTTTTTTTTCTGCATGGTGGAAAAGCAGGCGTTGTTTATAAGGTTCAGAAAAACCCTGCTTATATCCTGGGGAACCACATTTACCATACCTATAGCCGGGTCATAATCCGTTTCAATTTTGATATTAAAGGTGTTATCGGTTGCTCTTAAACCATGGTATCCAAGGGCGACATATTCAGCCAGAAGAACATTCAAATCGGTAGCCTGCATCTCTCCCGATTTACCGCGCGAATGGAGCAACATCCCACGTATTATGCTATCTGCCCGTTTTCCATGCTCGTTGATCTTTTTTATGTTGCTGTCAATGTCACGAAGAATGCCTTTCAGATAATCCATTTCTTTTGGATCAAGATTACCGGATAATTTATCAATTTCTTCAATGATTTCTCCGGTAAGTTCTATGGAAAGTTCAGAAAAATTATTGACAAAATTAAGGGGATTCTTTATCTCATGAGCAATACCGGCAGTGAGCTGCCCGAGTGACGCCATCTTTTCTGACTGAATTAACTGGTCCTGAGCTGCTTTCAGGTTAGCAGTACGTTCTTCTACTTTTTGCTCAAGGGTGCGGTTATATTCTTCAAGTTTTAAATGCGAGGACTTCAGATTTTCACTGGTGTCTTTCAAGTCGCTGATAGTTCTGATAAGTGTGCTTTGTAAATAGTGAAATGACGAATTGAGCCGGCCTATTTCATCCCTGGAATTAATTACCGGAAGCATAACATCAAATTCTCCCCGGGCAAATTTTCCTGTTGCAACGGTCAATCTGCGTAACGGACTGGTTATGGAACGTGAAATAAAAATGATGATGAGGATGAGGATAATCCCTCCTCCAAAACCGAGTCCGATCACTATCATTCTCAGGTGGTAGGCTTCAGCCATAAACTCATCAACCGGAAAAACAATCCCAAGTGACCAGGCATTTAATGTTACCGGTGCATAGGCAATCCAGCTGAGTTTGCCGGTCTTCACATCACGATATTCAAATTCAGCAAAACTTGTCTCCCCTTTAATCATGTTACGTCCTATTTTTCGAAGTTCTGTGGAATTTTGCTCATCTGCAATACTGAAAATAGTTTCGTTCATGATTAAGTCTTTAACAGGATGGGTAACTATACATCCCGTTTTTGAGATCATAAAACCATAACCTGTCTCCTGCACCTTAATTTCATTGACATACTGCTGCAACCATTCAAGAGATAGTTCAATTGTAAGAATACCAACGAATTTCTTATTACTGTTTATCCCTGAATATAAAGGAACGGAATAGGTTGAAACCACCGCATTTGACCCCTCAGCATCAAAGTAAGGTTCACTCCATAAAGATTTGCCAAGTTCTTTGGGAATCTGGTACCAATCCTTGTAGAAATAATCATATTTTTCAGATCCAAGATTCCTGAATTCAATTTTGTCATTTTCCCTGTAATAAAATGATGAGTAAAACTTTTCCGAACGACTTTTGTAATATGGTTCAAAAGCAAAGCAAGCCCCGGTTATCTCCTTGTTATTTTCCACCATCATCCTGAGAAGTTGGTTCATTCCGGTGTTATCAAATCCATTTTGCTGAAATATCAGGGCAAAATTGTCAGGGACACTCTGAATGGAGCCAAGTACTTTTTCAATTTTTGAAACAGTTCGTGTAGTGAGGTATTCAGCGTTTGATTTAAGATTCTTTTTGACGATTTCACCTGTAATTTTTAATGTATAAAGAAAGATCAGGCTGAACATGATCATGATACTGACAAAAATGTACAGTACCATTTTAAATGCCAGGCCTCTGCGCAATGCTATCTTTGGTTTCTTTACCATAAGTTTTTCATTTCAACTTTAACTACGGGTTTTCCGATAAATTTTTATAGGATCTGTAAAATGAAAGATAGGAGGTAATCTTATTAATGAATCCGCTCTCTAACAGGATTTGCTGAATTTTCTCATAATCTTTTTGAACAAGTACGGTATTTATTGTACTGCTACCAGAAGGAATGTATAATGATTTATAATGGCTGAGCATCCATCGCTGATGAGACCGGTTGACAGGCTGGTTTTGTATTTTAGCCCATTTTTCTACTATGGTAATAGCTTCCTCCTGGTTTTTAAATGCATAATTCCAGCTTTCTAAAACGGCGGTAACAAATTCTGCACACAATTCCGGATCTTCCTTCACCCTGTCTGCCAGGCAGTATATGCCATCTTCAAGAAAATTCAATCCGTAATCGGCAAAAAAGAATTTATTCAGCTCATCTTCATTAAAACCATTGTTTATGATGGAATGATATTCGTCGAACCAGTTGGCATTGATAATATCAACCCCACCCTGAAGAAACAAGTTGTTGGTACTGCCGATCGGGATCATTTTAACATCAAGATTATATTTTTTAAACAAAGACTGAGGTTGCATTTCATACCCAATCCATATTCCCGCACGTTTGCCATTCATATCAGACAATTTCGAGATTCCGCTGCTTTTTTTCGTAATTAGCATCAGGGAAGAACGGAATGATAATTGTGCAATATTAACTATATCTACTCCCTTATCTCTTAATTCCAAGGCATTAACAAGCCAGAGTATCGCAAAATCAGTTTTTTTATCCAAAATAGTTGGTGCGACAGGCGTAAGCGGATCAAAAGGGAGAATTTCAAGGTCAATTCCATGCTTTTGAAAAATTCCCTTTTCCTTTCCTACATAGTAGCCTGCAAACTGTGCTGAAGGTACCCAATACGGAAGTATCCTTATCTTATGCAATGATTTATGTGAATCAGGAATAATTGTATTTTCGGCACTTGTCTTAATTAAAGATGGTTTCCTTTGGTGATTGCATGAAATAAACGGCATAATCAACAAAATAATGAGAAGATAAATATTGGCATTAATAATTGAAAATGGAGATAATTGATAAAATCTAATGATTCGCAGAAATTGAATCCGGACAATATGACTTTTACTCAGTCTTGGCTTCATATGAAGTTTTATCTATCAAATAACATCAACAAAAATAATTAATTCAAAAACTTAAGCAATACTTTCATTCTAAGTACAGAATAAGAATGTCAAATTCCATCCTTGAATTGAATGCTTTACCTGAAGAAATATATTAACCCGGGGGAAACAGGACAAGTCAATTCATGCAAGTATGATTTTTATTTCTCCGGTAATAAAAATAACCTATTTTTATACAAAATTAATTCCGGATGAAAGCAATGTTGGCAGAGCATCCTTTATTGAAATTCAAAGAATTCAGGATTTTTTTTGCCGGGCGAATGTTGTCGTCAATTGGCGATAAGTTTTTCACCATTACACTGGCATGGTGGATAATATCTCAGGGACAGGAGAACAGCAAACTTCATCTGGGAATACTAATGGCGCTTAATGTATTGCCTGTAGTTTTGCTTGGTTCGGCAATGGGTACGCTCGCTGACAGGTTCAGCCGTAAGAAGTGCATGCAGATCGCCAACTTCATTCGTTTTTCGCTGATTACAGCACTGACTCTGCTTTTTTTTACCGGCTCGTTAAGCCTGCCATTGCTTTATGTGATGGTTTTTTTTATTTCCACATTTGTACCACTGTTCGAATCATCTGCACAATCCTCGCTTAAAGATCTTTCGGATGAGGATTCTGTTTCGCAGGTTGTGGCTTTAAACTCTACTTCTGTTTATCTTTCAAATATTCTGGGCGCCATGATGGGAGGTATTATGATTGCTGCCATCGGTATTGGTTGGGCGCTTGGTTTTAACGCAATTTGTTATTTCTTCTCATTTTTGCTGATTTCTTTCATCAGTCTTGATTACAAACAGGGAGCTTTAAAAGAAAAGTTCTCGGAACAGTTCAGGCAGGGCTTCCGGTTTTTAAGAAAAAATAAATCCATTCTTTATATGCTGCTGATTTTTGCTTCGCTCAATCTTTTCGCTGCTCCGCTTACTTTGCTTATACCTATGATTGTGAAATTTGAACTGAATGAAACTGCACGTTGGCTTGCATTTCTCGATGGCTCGTTTGCAACAGGGGCAGGCATTACGGCAATCGTTCTCAGTTTCAGGAAATCATATAACAGGATTTATCTGACCATTTTTCTTGCATTGCTGGCTATGGGTCTTACCATGGTAATGGTGGGTTTGACAGCCTTAAAATTTGTCATGATTTCCGAATTCCTTGTGATCGGCGCTACACTGGCCATTACCAATGCCATTGTTATTTCTTTGTTTCAGCATAATGTTCCGGATGATATCAAGGGAAGGTTTTTTTCCCTTCAGGTTTCAATTGCCACGGCTGTTATTCCGCTCGCTTACCTTCTCAATGGTATGATGGCGCAATATGCTTTACCGATTTTATTCATTCCTAGGATCAGTAATAAAATATGATACTTCATTGAAATGCATTTTTAAATAATATTATGTCTATTCATTTGAGCGACTATTATTTAAACCGCAAAGAATGCAAAGTTATTCGCTAAGGTCGCAAAGAATATTTTGCGTTCTTTGTGAAAATCCCTTTGCGAACTTTGCGGTTAAAAGTGAAACTGTATGAATGAAAACGAATTATCAAATAAATTTCAAAATATTCCGGTTATGGAAAGAATATTAATATCAATACATAACGATATTAAATTAATCAATGTCGTGATGGCCGGTACTGTTTCGTACGCAAAAACGCTTGGTTTTGCTGAAAAAGAATGTAAACATATAGAACTTATACTTGAAGAAGTATTAAGCAATGTGATAAAACACAATTATATGCCGGGTCAAATTGAAAATATTGAAATTGAGATTGAAACGACTACGCTTGGTATTGGCATCCGTATCAAATCCAAAGGAATTCCAATGGATATAGATGCTATTAAAACATTTCAAAATCTGGAGGCAGATGATATTCTGAACCGGGATGCTCAGGGTCTTGGAATTTTTCTGATAAAAAGCTTTGCCGATGAAGTGGTTTATACCAATAAAGGCAGGGAAGGAGAAGAGGTCTGGATTGAAAAATACCTTCCTTATTCAAGAATCGAATATAATAAAGACATTCCTGTTTTAATGACTGAAAAACCTGGAGAATCTGTAAAAACCGATTTTTATATACGAAGGATCAAACCTGAAGAATCCCCGGTCATTTCCCGGCTTGCTTACTATGCTTATAATCTGAGCTATATTTATGATCAGATCTATTATCCCGAAAGGGTTCGGCAGTTGAACGAAAAAGACGAAATGATGAGTTATGTTGCCGTGAATAATGTGAATGAGGAAATTCTCGGTCATTGTGCACTTATCAGGGATGAGTTATCCGAATTAAAGGAAATGGCAGTTGCGTTTGTCAATCCTGCTTATCGGGGTTCGGGATGCCTGAAAGATCTTTCAAAGTACCAGATTGATGAAATTGAAAAAATGAATGTCAGTGGGGTTTTTGTTCATGCAGTTACTATTCATCCATATTCGCAGAAAGCTGCCTACGGGTTAGGCTTTAAAGAAACTGCACTTTTTATTTCCCGTTTGACCGCATTGCAGATGAATAAAATAAATTCGGGGAAAATGAAGTCCGTGAATCATTGCTCTTCCAATGCAGGTATTTTAATATTCAAAGACCGGAGAAAGTATTTGTCCCACAACATCATCAGGAAATGATAGGGAAGATATTCTCTAATATCGGTTTTGAAATTCAGTCATTTGAAACAACAACTGCAGACAATACCGACAGAGGAGAAAAATTGAGTGTAATTAGGACAAAAAGCGATGCGTATCAATGTGCTCACATCTTTGTTGAAAAATTCGGAAAAGATATCCTCTTGAGTATCAGCAAGACTTTGAAAGCATTTTGCGTTAATCGTGTTGAAACGGTTTATCTCTATCTTCCGCTCACTTGTCCCGAAACCTCTTATCTATGCAGTGAATTTGAATCAATGGGGTTTTTCTTTGGAGGGCTGAGGCCGGGGAAAGAAGGAACCATCTGGCTTTTGCTTCAGTATCTCAATAACCAGAAATATGATTATGATAAACTCCGCTTCTGTTCAGATTTTGGACAGGAGTTGATGCAATATATCAAAAACCATGATCCGAACTTGGACGGGACGGAACCGAATTAGAAATTACAAATCTAAAAATACAAATAATAAATAAAAATCAATCAACAAAATGGCAAATTTAAAGTACTTTGTTTTGTATTTGAAATTTGATATTGTTAATTATTTGTTTTTTGTGATTTGTTTATTGGAATTTTTTGCCAAAACGTGTCAAGATTTCAGAAATAAAATAATAATAATGAAATAATTAACATATTTACATTATGAATTTTCCTAATATTGACAAGCTTTGCAAAGAGTCTAAAGCTTTTGGCTTTTCACAGGAAAACGACCAGGTTTTCTTTGAAGCAATGGAAGAGAACTACCTGTTTCAATACTGGAAACAGCCTTATATCCGGTTTCTGTCAGATCGTTCAGGTTTTAATCCATCTGAAATGAGAAAATATGAGGATGTTTTCAGGATACCACCATTATTCGTGGGGACGATGAAAATACACGCGTTTAAAAGCGTTGCTGACGAACAAATCATCATGACTTTGACAAGTTCCGGAACAGCAGGGCAAAAAACCCAGACATTTTTTGATGCTCCTTCACTTGAAAGGCTTGAAAAATTATCCGGTTTCGTTTTTAACGAGATGGGTATGGTCAGCTCAAAACCTGTTCATTATTTTGTATTTAATTACGACCGCGGAAAAGCATCTGATGTAGGTACAGCCTGGAGTGCAGAGCAGAAAACAAAGATGGCGCCTGCAATTGCAAAATATTGGACAATAGAATGGAACAAACAAAAAGAGGAATTTGATTTTGATATTGATAAATGGGTGAATAAAATGCTCGAAGTACCCACCGGTGATGCAGTGAGACTTGTCGGTTTTCCGGCTTTTATTTTCAGATTTGTGAATGAACTGATCAAAGTGAAGCCCGGTTTCAGAGTGCATCCCGATAGTTTTGTGATTGCAGGCGGTGGCTGGAAAAACCATGCCGGAGAAACCATGACTCATAAGGATTTTGCTTTATATCTTGAAAAAAATATTGGTTTGCCGGCAGAAAATGTGCGCGATACATATGGCATGGCCGAACATGGTATTCCGTATGCCGCATGCAAAAAGGGTTTTCATCATGTGCCAATCTACGGACGCCTGATGGTGCGTAATCCGCTTGGTATGAAAATCCTGCCTCCGGGAGAAGAAGGTTTATTGCAACTGATCACACCTTTCAATACAGCACAATCAAACCTGTCGGTATTATCAACGGACCTCTGCATACTCAAAGAAAACTGCACCTGCGGCATGCCAGGTCTGTTTATATCTTCAATCAGAAGAGGTGGCATACGTAAACATAAAGGTTGTGCCATTGCTGCACAGGAAATTCTGAATAAATCTCAAAAGAATTAAAAGACAACAAGTATGGAATTAATTGATTTTAAACATTATATATTTGGTTCACAACATGTCTTTGCTGATGAATTATCAGCCGGTTTTGCTTCAGGGGTATTCACTGAAACACTCCTGGATGAGAAAAGCAGGCAATTCATGGACGTACCCATTGATAATATTTTGATGGTGCTGGAACGGACGGCCAATATACTCTGCGATTTAAATGGCAAATATTACAGGACTGCCATGCAGGAGCTGCCATTGTATCTGCAATATTCTCCGGAAATGATTACATACGGATTCAATGTTTTCAAAGCTTCAAACAGTCGCAGTACTCTGAAGCGGATGCTTAATCAGGTTGGTCCTGATTATCATTGCCTTGATTATTATGTGAATTTGCGCCATGCCAGGTATCAACGGGCTATTCCTGCGGGCACCGTATGCCATGTTGCCGCAGGTAATATTTTCCTGGGTTCTGTCGGATCCCTGATTCAGGGTATTATCACAAAAAATGTGAATATTCTCAAGGTCTCATCCCAGGATTTTCTTTTTCCATCCATGTTTATGGAAGCTCTTGCTGAAGCAGATGAAAACATGGAAATCGTCCCGTATATCGCTATGACATACTGGAGCAGAAACAACAAAGGTGTAGAAGATATTATTAAAAATGTTTCTGATGTCATTTTACTTTTTGGAGGCGAGGATTCTGTAAGGCAATATAAAAATGGATTGGCTGCCAAAACGGAAGTTCTGGCTTTTGGACCGAAAATAAGCTACGGGCTTGTCGGCAGAGGGCTTAGCGATAATCAACTGCACGAAGCCGCAGCAGGTTTTGCACATGATATCGTTCTTTGGGAACAACGGGCATGCACTTCATGTCAGAATATTTTTATCGAAGAGGATACCGGCAATGATTCATTTATACAATTTCTATGTGAAAGGCTGGAAGCTGAAGCCATAAAATTTCCTCAATCATCATTGAATATTGATACAGCCATTGAACTGTGTAAGGAACGTGAAATGCTTAAATGGAAGGAATTCAATGGTCAGCTTATCATGAAGGAAGGTAAAAATGCATATCATACTGTCATTGTGCAGCAATCGGCCGATATCATTGATTCTCCTTTGAACCGTACAATTTATGTAAATATTGTAAAGGATTATACCGACATTCTGAAAGGTAACCTGAGCCGGATGAAGTATTATATGTCGACGCTTTCGGTGGCTTCAGACGGAAAACTTCAGCAGATCACCGAAGGTTTTATGCGTATGGGTGTGATGCGTTTTGTGAAGCCAGGCATCATGTCATCAGGCAGAAACCCCGAATACCCGCATGATGGTAAATTGATACTTCAAAACCTGGTTCGGTTAATGAATTATGAATCCCTTCCATCTGATAAATTCGGACTGGAAAGTATTTCAGGGCGTGTAAAAGACAATTTCATGCTTGCAAAAATCAATGATTTGTTGCTAACGGCTATGACTGCTCCCTTTTATTCGGAATACTATAAAAATTTAAGGTTTCCTCTGAAAAATCTTGATGAATTCCACTCAATTCCTGTACTTGAAAAGAACCATCTTTTTGAATGTTCGGCCGATGAGAATTTCCGTCTTGCGACCGGGAAACCTGATCATTGCTATATTTTCGCTTCCGGAGGCACTACCAACCGCCCAAAGTTTTTGTTGTACAGTGCTGAAGAATTTGATGAATCAAAACAAATATTTGGTGAAGGCTTCAGAGCATCAGGGATTAATGAAAATGATGTTGTAGCTAATTATTTAAAAGCAGGTGGCTTATATACTGGCTTTCTGGCAGTAAATTCAGGGTTGGAAGAAACCGGATGCAGGATTATTTCACTTTCATGCAATCAGCCGGTAGATCAAACGATAGAGTATCTGAAAACATTCAGACCCAATGTTATTCTCGGATTTCCAAGCGGTTTGATCAGGCTGGCGCAGGCATGTGAACAGAATAAAGCAGATATAAAATTTGAAAAGGTATTTTATGCCGGAGAATATATATCGCAAGCGGATATTGATCATATCATCCGTGTTTTCAAAGTAAAGATTTTTAAATCTTTCGGATATGCCGCAGTAGAAACCGGACCAATTGGATACCAGTGTGAATATTGTAATGGAACCGAACATCATGTGGCAGAAGACTGGTGCCGTGTTGATCTGAATGATTCCAGAGAAGTGCTTGTTACGGTCTTTGGCCGGAAATTATTTCCGGTCATTAAGTATAATGTTGGCGACCTTGCTGAATGGGTTGATGAACCCTGCAGTTGCGGAAGAACTTCACCTCGCTTGCGGCTGCTTGACAGGAGTGCTAAATGTATTGTTCTTCCTGCCAGCAGCATTTCTTTCCAGGATATTACCAACGTTTCCGCGACGTTTCCCGAACTTACATCAATTTACCAGGCAGTTATTACTGAAGATGCCAAAAAATTTGTGAACATCACTATCAATATTGAAACACGTATTCCTTCCAGTTCAACTGATAATGGCCTGAGAGAAAAAGTCGAGAAAGCTTTTAATGAAGATATCCATGCATTACGTGATTACCGTGAAGCGAATAAAATCCGGAATTTTGTAGTGGTTTTGATTCCACCGGGCGGTATCATGAGCGCCGAAAGAACTGCAAAAACCAAAAGGATTATTGATCACCGGAAATGAAAATTACCAAGCATATCTGAAATAATTTCTTTAAATCATCTTAATTGATTTTAGCTTCAATAATTCATGAATTCGTCCTTTACGTTCTTTGCGAATGACTTAGCGATCTTTGCGGTTAAAGTTTTTACCGCTAAGAACGCAATGAAGACGCAAAGTGCGCAAAGTTTATTAATAGACCAGGTTAGTCTAATTTTCTAAAATACAAAAATCAATGAATTGTCGAGAAAGCGGGTATCATTAGGCACACCAATTGCAGGAAATGCATCATATGTATATATGTAACTGAGCAGAAAGGAAAAATGTCTGGTAATTCTTATTTTCAAATCTGTCTGGGATAAAATCCGGTAATCTGAAATATTTCTGATTACGGGTTGAAAATAATCCGTGTTTACCAGGCTTAAGTTCTTCTGTATCTTTAAAATAAACGATAAATAGCTGCTTAACCTGTGAGTATGATTTATTATATCAGAATTATAAAGTTCTTCATGTTCATACATATATAAAGCTGCAATGTATAATCGAAAAGGCTTGGTTTTTATAATATTTACCCTTGGCCCTGCTCCCAATAACCAGCGAAATTTCACTTCCAATATCTTATTAAATTGAAACTGGGTAAATATTTCTCCTGTTAGTCTGTCGGTCAATTGATAATTAAATCTGAAATGCTGAGCGCCCGCATTTACAAAATTACTGCCGGTGCTCTTGGTAAGGTCATATTCCGTCTGGCTTAAATATAAACTGCATCCGGCTTTATATTGTACGTGCAGGCTTGCTGTTCCATCCCATAACTCCTGACCGTTTTTTGTATACTGAAAAGAATATTTGGATGATCCTCCCCATCCCGCTGAATCTGTAATAACACGTTCCTGTTCAATATTAATAATCTGGGCATTTGCATTAAATTCAGATGATACCAAAAGCATTATAATAATGAAAGGTCGGAAGATTTTCATAATACATAATATAAGGGCACAAAATAAATAAAATTATGAGACTTTCATTGATAAGCATAATAAATTGACCAATTCGTGCCGATTCAAATATTCTTTTTAACAACTGAGGATGATATGAATGCGAGCTTCAAGTCAGACCGGCGTAAGCTGATCAAATTAGTCGGCATGTTCATTATCAGTTACATCTAAAATCATAAGTCATTAATCGATATTCATAAATCAAAAGTACTGACTTGAAGTGCAAACACTGATTAAATCGATATCTGCACAGTGAAAAATGCTAATTGGGAAAAATAATTATGTTTGTTGTGAGAATTCAGACACTATAATTGATGAGAAATGCTTTGATAAATAATATACAAAAAATCTGTTATTTAGGCTTATTAATCATAGTCTCCTGTACAAAGGATCAAAGAACACAACCTGATTTGACCCGGTACCAGTTTAAAGAGACACGCGACCTGGTGAGTCTGGTAAACGATGCAGCAGCGTTATTTTCAAAAAAAGGGGAGGATGCATTTAGTGAATTCAGAAAAGAAGGCAGCAAATGGTTTTCCGGTTCAAAATACATTTTCATTTATAACTTGTCCGGAGAATGCATATTCCATCCTGTTTTGAAGGATCTTCTCGGAAAAAACCTGTCTAATCTTAAAGATCTTAATGGTAAGCCGATCGACCAGTTTATTCAGTCTATCGCTTCAAATCATAAAAAACCATTTGGATGGATCCATTACCTGTGGGCCGAGCCGGGTGAGATCTTCCCTTCCTGGAAAGATGCATACATAATGGGTGTAAAGGGCCCTGATGGTAAGACTTATGCCATTGGTAGCGGAACATTTAATATCCGGACAGAGGTACAATTCGTAGTAGAATTGGTTGATTCTGCAGCTGAGCTTATCCAAAAATACGGTAACAAATCTTATGATCACCTTATAGATAAAGCAGGCGTATTTTATTTTTATAATACTTATATTTTTGTACTGTCGACTAATGGGCAGCTACTTGTGGATCCTTCTTACCCGATCAATATCGGGAGGAATGTAATTGATTTTAAAGATTATTCCGGTCATATGATTATCAGGGAAATGCTTGAAAAACTGAAAAAAGAGGATGTGGTATACATTTCATATATGTGGCCTGCTCCCGGACAGGCTAATCCATCGAAAAAGATGATATATGCCAGGAAGGAGCTGTCAGGAGCAGATACAATTATTGTAGGTTCGAGTTTGTATCTGGTGGAACCCATCTGGGAAAAATTTTAATGCTTTAGTATGGCTACTAAACCTACTGATTTAATATATGGTGTGGATGATAAGCCACCCTGGACCATCTCATTTGTCCTTGGTTTGCAACATGTCTTCACCATGTCCAGTACACTGGTTCTGCCCGTGATTATTGCCAGAGGGATAGGAGGCGGTTTTGATGTTGTTCAATCTATGGTATGCTTTTCAATAATTGCTGCCGGTTTAGGCACGGTTTTGCAAGCTCTCCGGAAGGGACCCGTTGGTTCAGGTTATATTTGTCCAAACCTGTGTGGTCCATCTTATTTGTCTGTTTCAGTTCAGGCTGCCTGGCTGGGAGGTCTCCCGTTAATGCATGGAATGACAATAATAGCAGGTACATTTGAAATGTTTTTTTCCAGGGTAATACATAAACTCAAGTTTCTTTTTCCTACTGAAATCACAGGTCTTGTTGTGCTCATGGTAGCTGTAGCCCTGATACCGCTTGGCGCATCAAAGTTTGTGGGGGTGGATTATGCCGGTGATGCGATTAATGCAAAAGGGTTACTTATTGCAATTATCACCCTTTTTTCAATGATCAGTTTTAATATCTGAGGTAAAGAGAAATTGAAACTATACTGTGTACTGATCAGATTAGGTATAGGATATATTCTTTGTATTATCACAGGTGTTATTTCACAAAAAGATTTTACTGTTTTTTTGCAGGCTCCATGGTTCTCCCTGCCTGGTAAAGGAACACAATTGCTGAAATATAAATTTGATTGGGGATTAGTGCTTCCGTTTATGGTCGTTTCACTTTGCCAGTGTCTTAAATCGTTCGGCAACCTGATCACCTGTCAGAAAATTAATGATGAAAAATGGAGCGGCCCTGATATGAATAATATCGGGAAAGGTTTATTAGCAAGCGGTATGAGTGTGACTATGAGTGGTCTTCTTGGTGGAATGGCAACAGATACTTCGGCCAGCAATGTCGGACTTTCGGCAGCCACATCTGCTACCAGCCGGATTATTGGAATATATGCAGGATTTATTTTTGTCTGCCTGGGATTTTTACCAAAACTCACAGCGATATTCTCTATCATGCCCGAGCCAATTATGGGTGCTATAATCATCTTTGTTACCTGCTTCATGATCATTCAGGGCATTCAGATACTTATTGGCAGCCATATGAACACAAGAAAGATTTTCATTATTGGTATATCCTTTGTTTTCGGGCTAAGTGCGATCATTCTTCCTGACCTCTATTCACGCATCCCATCCTGGCTGAGCCCAATATTCTCTTCATCCCTTGCTTTGTCAACCCTCCTTGCCATTTTACTGAATCAAATTTTTAATATCGGCACAAAAAATAATAACAAATAACAAAGAAAAACAGGAAGGGGAAATTTTCATTAATTATTTTTCTTTATGTAAAATCAAAAAGAATGAAAAAACCAATTTACTCTTTGACAATTATTCTGGTATTATTTTACACATTAATAATTGATCATTGTTTGTGCCAGCGTGTTAAAACTGATTGGCCGGGAGTCGCATCATATTCAATTGCATCTGGAGGTAAGACAGAATCTAAGAAGACTAAAGGTGTTTTTCATACTGCCAAAAGCGGACCTGTTATTACAAATCTGACCTACGACAGCATTAAGCAAACCAGTGTTACTATGTTTTGGACAACGGAATCACCTGCAGATTCCAAAATAAAATATATGGTTTCGGATTCAAATTACCAGGCTCTGATTTTTACCGATTCAATTTATTATTCAACTGCGGTGACAAATCATGTTGTTCTCATCAGCAACCTTCAACCGGCAATGATTTACAAATACAATGTTATTTCTCACAACGACGGCGGAACGGCTGTAGATTCCGGTTACTTTGTAACACAATCTTTATCCACCGGACAAATTCAGGTTTATTTTAACCATACTGTTGATACCACAGTCAGCACAGGAGAAAACGCAAATGGCAGCCAGAATTTTGATGACCTGTTCGTAAACCAGATTGACAGCGCAAAGTTCAGCATAGATATTACATTATGGGATTTTGAATATTATACTTCAATTTCCAACGCATTGATCAATGCAAAAAACCGGGGAGTCAAGATCAGGTTTATTTATAATCATACTGCCAATACTCCCCTGATTAATTCACTTCTTGCCAACGGTATACCTGTTCTTAAAAGAAATTTTGATACTACTTATTCAATGCATAATAAATTCCTGATTTTTGATTACAGGTATAATAACAATGCGGACAAAAAATACTTATGGACAGGTTCCACTAATGTGTCTCATCCACAGTTTCATTCTGATAAAAACAACATTATTATCATACAGGATGAATCTCTTTGTGCAATATACACCAGGGAGTTTGAAGAAATGTGGGGGTCGCATACGGACATGCCCGATGCATCAAGAGCAAGATTCGGAACTCAAAAAGTGGATAATGTTCCTCATATTCTTAATGTTGCAGGAACAAGAATGGAAGTCTATTTTGCTCCTTCCGACAGCGTTTCGGTTTTTTTAAGAAAAATTATTCTTACAAAGCCTACTCACAGTTTATTCTTCTGTATGTTGAAATTTGAGTTGCCCGCCATTGAAGATGCACTTCACACTATTTTTAATGAAGGTATTCTTATTAGGGGCGTGTTCGATTCAACAAATGCTTTTCTGTCAAATAGTGCCTATCCCCGTATGAAGGGTCTGGCGGTATTAAATACCTGGAATCCTCATGCCGATGTCTATCTCGACACACTCTCAGGATTAATTCATCACAAGTACATGATTATTGATGCAGATACACCGGGAGGAAATCAAATTACCTCTACCGGTTCATTCAATTGGGAAACACCCGCTGAGACAGGGAATGACGAAAATTCACTAACTATATTCGATGCAAGAGTGACTAACCTTTATTTCCAGGAATTCTATCAGCGTTACACAGAGTCAGGAGGAGAATTATTTGTAATACACAAAATAAACGAAGCAATGCCATCGCAATCTTCGCTGGATCAGAATTACCCGAACCCATTTAATCATCTGACAAACATAAAATTTATTATTTCAAAATTGAGCGATGTAAAACTTGTTGTTTATGATATAAATGGACGAGAAGTTCTAACACTTATTAATAATACAATGGAACCAGGAACCTATGAATCAACGGTCGATGGAATATCATTAAAAAGCGGGGTATATTTCTATAAATTATCTTCGGGCGTTTATTCTGAAACCAAAAGAATGATGTTTGTAAAATAACTGATTTGTATCTGTCTAAAGCGATCTCACAAACACCTATAAAATAAAAAATGTTATGAGTAATCCTTGTTCTTAAATCATTATCATTGACTATAAAGACAGACTAATTAATAAACCCCCAAAACTATTTTTCTTTATACAATCTTGAAATAACTATATCTTTGAAAAAAGTTAAAGGAGAAATAAAATGAAAACAACTATAATTTTTGTTTTTTTTATTGCCTATATTTTTTCTGGTTCCCTTATTATTGTTTCCTGTAAAAAAGATACTTATAATTCATCGAACATGCATATCGGAGCGGAACCACCTGGTCCTGACAGAGCCATACCATATTCAAATAGTGATTGGATGGCAGATATTGATGACAATAAATATTTGTCGGAGATAACAATTCCGGGAACTCATGATGCAGGCGCAGACCTTCATTCATCAGAGCAGGGAGTAGAATCTTTCATAACTATAGCTCAGGATTTCCGCATCTCAAATCAACTCGAGTTGGGTGTAAGATGGTTTGATATTCGTCTTAATGATAATGATGGAGTTATGACTGTTTATCACGGTTCCTATTACCTTCACAAAAATTTCAATGATCTGATTCTTCCAACTCTTGATTTTTTAAATAATCATCCAACAGAAGTAGTGGTTTTTATGATTAAACAGGAACATTCCTCAAGAGGTGACGATGCCTTTGCAAATGTAGTTTTGGGCTATCTTAATTGGTCTTATCCAGGTAGATTTTGGATGGGTGATTATATACCTCAGATTGGTGAGGTAAGAGGTCAAATCGTTATTACACGACAATTTGAAGGTACCCACGGCTATGCAATGGGCGTCCCTTTAATGTGGAACGATAACACTTCGGGCAGTTTTGGTAGTTCTGATAACGGAACCTACCTTTACGTTCAGGACCATTATTCGTTAAATTCGGTTGGATTATTGACTAAGGTTGCTCAGATTGAGGATTGCATAACAAAGGCACACAATGAACCTTATCCATATAGATGTTACTACCTTAACTTCACCAGTGGTGAAGCAGACGCTGACTCTTGGGCACTTGAAGATATTGCGGCATATATCAATCCAAAAATAAATACTTTTTTGCTTTCGGGTAATAATTGGCATAATTGCGTATCATGGTCAATTTTGCCGGTGGATCAGATGATGGCGAAGTTAGTCAGGAATTGGTAGAGACTATTGTAAATTGTAATGATTTTACTCCTGCTACCGTTACAATTGGAACACAGGTTTGGATGAAATATAATCTTCATGTCAGAAAATACCGCAATGGCGACAACATTCCAAATGTAACGGATGGAACAACATGGAGTAATCTTACAACAGGTGCTAACTGTTATTATAATAATGATGTAAGTCATACAGTGTCCGATGGCCTTCTGTATAATTGGTACGCAGTGAATGACATAAGAGGATTGGCTCCTGCAGGATTTCATGTGGCAAGCGATGCAGAGTGGACAACACTTATAAACTATTTGGGTGGCACAGGTGTTGCCGGAGGCAAACTTAAAGTAACAGGCACAGACCATTGGAGTAACCCTAATACAGGAGCTACGAATGAAAGCGGCTTTTCTGCCTATCCTGCAGGATGGCGTTGGGCATCTGGAACATTTGCTAGAGTTAACCTTACAGGTGACTGGTGGACTTCTTCACAGTACAATACAAGTAACTCTTTGGACTATTTCATTCATAATGATGACGCTTCAATTTTCAATGAAAACTCAAATAAAACCTGCGGATATTCTGTTCGTTGTGTAAAAGACTCAAAGTAAACGCCTTGAATTTTATAATAATATCAAATTAATCAATTTAAAAATAAGTACTTATGAAAAAAAATATAATAATAGTACTCATGATTTTTTTAGCATGTCTGTTGACTGACAGGATTTATTCACAAGGTGCTTATGTGAACATTAATGCCGGATATGGAATTAATATGAGTTCACAAAACATAAAATATTTCGATTTATATAATTATAATTATGGTACTAATTCATCAACCTATCAGCAGGTAAATGCATCATTAGGTAAAGGATTTACTTGTGAAGGAACTTTTGGTTATATGTTTAATAAATACATCGGAGCCGAATTGGGTGTTTCTTATTTGTCAGGAGCCAAAACAAAAGCAACTCAAACATATCAGGATGAAACGGATGTTTACTGTTTATCATCAAATATGTTAAGAATTAATCCATCTATTGTTATCGCTTGTAATTTTGATAAAATAAATCCTTATGCTAAATTCGGATTAGTGCTCGGCTGTGGCTCTATATTTTATGATAATAACAATACTGATAGTACTGGAGATGTATCAGTGTTAAAAGAGAAATTATACGGGGGATATGCATTGGGATTATCTTCTGCAGTAGGAATAACATATAAACTCTGTAATAAAATATCATTATTTGCCGAAATAAACATGGTTAACTTATCTTATTCACCAACTAAAGGAAAAGTTACACAAAGTACTGATAATGGTGTTGACAATTTACCGAATATGACGACATATCAAAAGGAAATAGAATTTGTTGACAGTTATACTAATAGTTCTAACACACCACCAGATGTTAAAAGTCCAAATCATGTATTAAAACAATATTTCCCATTTGGCAGTTTTGGTGCTACTTTAGGATTGAGAATTAACTTTTAGACAATTATTAAATTTATGTTAGTAAATCTTCATGTTTTTTAATTAGTATTTTCATTTACCATTGTGGTATCAATGTGTTTGCTGCTTCGTAAATATTCAATTATTAGGGAAGAAGACGGAAATGTATTTGCAAGACTGATGACACAGGCAGTGCTTCCGGCGGTCATTTTCTTTCAATTATCTGCTATTCCATTAAAAGGAAGTCAGTTTTTAATGGTGCTTGCAATGATAATTACCGGGCTTATATCAATGTCCCTGGCATTGTTGGCAAGTCGTTTGCTAAAATTGTCCAAAGCAAAAACCGGGGCATTAATGCTTACTTCATCCTTTGGTTCCTCTGCCATTCTTGGTTATCCGTTTATCATTTTTGCTTTTCCGAATAATCCCGAAGCAATTTCGGATGCTGTTCTTTTAAGTGAACTGGGAGTTGGCTTACCTATGTTTATTCTCGGTCCTGCAGTTGCTATGTATTATGGCGACAGAAAAGAGAATTTTATTATGAAAAAAGGTTTTTCTTTGTCTTATTTCCGTTCTCCTATTTTCATTGCAGTTCTTGCAGGTATTGCAGTTTCATTTATTCCTGTTAACAGGGACAGCAGTTTTATTGCTCCTTTTATCGAATCATTTAAAATGATTAACGGAGCTATGGCAATATTAGCTTGTCTCATTTTATCGCTGCAAATAAAATTTAAATCATTAAAAGGTATATTGCCATTGTTTTTTATTTCAGCAATACTGCAAATGTGGTTTCAGCCTTTCATTTCCCATACACAAGCTTCCTGGTATCATTTATCAACCATACAAAGCCAGATTTTAGTTTTAATCAGCTCGATGCCTTCAGCTATACTTGGTCCTATTTTTGCAAAACGATACAATTGTGCCCCTGAAACGGCTTCTGCACTGGTTTTGTCACATATAATTGTTTGTATTGTAATGATCCCGGTGGTTTTTTATTTCATGGGATAAACGGATAATTTGACGATGAATAAAAAGGATAAATAAAATGAAACAGTTATTTTTAGCATTTACGATCGTAATCAGTTTAGTTGTAATTTCCTGTAATCAGGTAAAAAATAAGAAAGTGGAAAAGACAGGTTTGCAAACCGAGACAACTGAACATAATAATTCAAAACAGACTGTTGCAGACAAAATTTTAACTTCTGAAATAACAAATAAAGAAGGTGATAAATTAGATGTCACTTTTAATAATACAAATAAAACAGCTACATTAAACTTTAAGGGTGAAACAATAGAAATGATACAAGACACAATGGGTTCAGGCATTAAATACAGCAATAAAAATTATGAATTTTCAGAATGGCACGGTAAAACTGAATTGAAAAAAGATGGAAAAATCATTTTAAAAAAATATTGATATTATTTTAAATCGAAATTAATATATTACATGAAATTTTTTATCATACTAAATATCATCTGGTCGTATTATAAAATCGTCCGCTTCACCGGATTCGTAATTCGTAATTCTAAAATTAAAAATGACTCTTCAAAAATTAAATGACTTATGAAAAAGTACTATTTTTTTCTGATGTTTTTTGGATTCATAATATTCGCAATTTACAGTTTGTGTAATCAAGATTCCACGGCGCATGTCAAAACAAAAAACAAGACCAGACTAAACGATGGGGAAGGTATGCCTGAAGCCAGCTTATTAGCCATGCAGACAAATTACCAATTAATGAAACTCAGGGATCCACAGACAGGGAAAATTCCGGCAGGTATCCGTTCACGAGAGCTTGACTTTGTTTCCGGGCTACCAAAACATTCGGAAAAAGGGGAACAGTCATGGACATGGAGAGGACCAGAAAATATAGGCGGGAGAATGTGCTGCATTACAGTTGATATGGACGATACCAGCCATTATCTGGCAGGCAGCGCGTCAGGAGGCATGTGGGAATCGGTTGATAACGGGCAGCATTGGCACAAAACTACTTCGCCGGATGCTGAACAAAGCGCCACCTGCCTGGTTCAGGATAAAAGACCGGGCAAGCATAATATCTGGTATTACGGTACCGGGGAACTACTCAGTACTACTGACCGGAACATCAGCACCAATGCCAGAACCATCGGGATAGGCAACGGTATATACAAATCAACTGACAACGGAGCAAGCTGGCAACCCTTATCCTCCACACAAGGTGGCTCTTCAGCCGACCTTACGGAAATTTTCCAGGGGGTCTGGCGGATCGTTACCGACCCGGTTATAATGAATCAGGACATTGTATATGCTGCCTGCTATGGCGCAATTATGCGATCGGTGAATGGAGGAGCCAGTTGGGAAGTCTCACTGGGCGATCTTGATAACAAATCCTTTGTGACTGATCTGGCAATAACTAACGATGGGATCATTTATGCAGCCTTAAGCAGCTTCTGCCTGTCGGTTGAACCTCCCGGCAAAGCCGGCATATGGAGGTCGGTTGACGGTATAAACTGGGAAAATATTACTCCATCAGACTTTCCGCATGATAACCGCGTGACACGTCTCGCACTTGCACCTTCAAATGAACAGGTCATGTACGTGTTTACCGAGTCACAGTCCCCAGATCTGACTCCCTTCGGTGGTTATCCCAATTCGGTGAATACTTTCTGGAAGATGACCTGGAACACCCTGGCCGATTCCGCTGTATGGGAAAACCATACACATGGCATTCCGGGAGGTGGTGAAGGAAGTATTAACAAATTTCCATATTCTTTGGTTGTTTATGGAGGATACTGCGTTACTTTAGGGGTTAAACCGGATAACGAAAATGTTGTTTTCCTTGGAGGGATGAACCTCTACCGGTCAGATAACGGTTTTGCCGACAGTCTGATGACTACTTTCACTGGCGGTTATCCTTATGATATGGACTCGTTACATGCACTTCATCCTGACCAACATGCTAATACCTTCCTGCCTGATAACCCGGCAACGATATTAATTGCAAATGATGGTGGAATTTACCGTAGTGATAACTGCATGGCCGACAGCAGTCATATGGTTTGGCACAGGCTGAACAACCAGCTTACAACCACCCAGTTTTACAGCGTCGCCATTGACCATGGTTCATCGGGTGATGACTGGATAATTGGCGGATTACAGGATAATAACTGGTATTACACCATTACCGGCAATCCCTCGGAGTTATGGTTCAATGTCGATCTTTGTTTTGATGGTTTTGCCACCAGTGTTGCCACTAATTGGGAATATTGCGTAATCTCAGCCTACAGCGGAAATATCTGGACAACACGGTTTGATAATGACATGCATGCAATCGATATTTTCCCGCAACTTCCGGATACCCTTCTAGAATACTATGATCCGGTGATGGGCAGCAATACCCTTTTTCCATTCTACCAGAATTTTGCACTGGATCCAAATAATTCAGAAATATTTTACCTGCCAACTATTGAGAGTATCTGGCGTAAAGACAACCTCAAAACGGCTGCTTATGACACTTCACTAAGGAATACAGGATGGAGCCATCTTAGCAACGTAAATGTCGGGTCTGCCTCCGAAATCAGTTACATCGCTATTTCAAAATCTCCTGCCAACCGGCTGTATTATGGCACCAGCCTTGGAAGATTGTACCGACTGGATAATGCCAACACCGGTAATCCAATACCGGTAAATATTACAGGTAGCAATTTTCCTGTTAATGCCTTTATTTCATTCATAGATATTGATCCTGATAATGCAGATCATCTGTTGGTGACTTTTTCAAATTATAGCGTACAAAGTATCTTCAATTCAACTGATGGTGGCAATTCATGGATGGCTGTCGGAGGTAACCTTGAAGAGAATCCCGACGGTTCAGGAAACGGCCCATCAGTGCGTTGTACAAAAATGTTGAATTATCAGGGCAATATGGTATATTTTGCAGGAACCTCGTGTGGCCTGTTTTCTACTACCCAACTGACAGGAGAATCAACAGTATGGGTAAAAGAAGGGTCAGCTTCTATAGGTAATGTAATAATAGATATGATAGATACACGGCAAACTGATGGTTTTGTCGCAATTGGTACGCACGGAAACGGAGTTTACAGCTCTTATTATAATCCTTCGTCGGGAATTTCTGAGCCAACGGATAATTACTCTCTCATAGTAGGAAATATCTTCCCAAACCCGGTGCAGGATGAAGCAAAACTGGAGATAGCTACTGGAAAAACTGTCAATTTGCAAGCTACACTCTATGCAATCAACGGAATACAGGTGAAAATTTTACCTGTTATCATAATTCATCAAGGTAAACAATATTATAGTTTTCAAACAGGTGATCTTCCACCTGGTGTTTATTGTCTGGCTTTAGAATACGGTAAAAAGGCAATTGTAAGAAAGTTTGTTAAAGTTGAATAAAGGTAACATATAACTGACAACATGTTTAAAAATAAACGACTGGCATATAAATTCAGCGTTTCAATACTCTCCGCTGTGCTTTTGATATTTTTTTCGATTTTAATTTATAATTATTACATTTCCCGAAAACTTATTCTTAATAATGTTCAGGAATACACAAAGTACCTTACATCTTCTGCAATAGATAAGAGTGAAGAAGTATTCAATATTATTGAAAAAATTACACAAAACGCAAGTTATATGATCAGCAATGTTAATATATCTGAAGAAGAAATAAATACCGGTTTATCTGATATTGTAAAAAACAACAGAGAAATATTTGGTAGTTGTCTGGCCTTTGCTCCTTATAAATACAAAACTAACTTAAGATATTATGCTCCATATTTTTATAAAAAAGAAGGTTTACAACATTATGAAAATCTCGCAAATTCAAGTTATTACTATCCTGGCTGGGATTGGTACAAAAATCCTGTAAAGACAGGAAAACCTGTTTGGAGTGAGCCATATTTTGATAAAGGGGGTGGAAATGAATTAATGACAACATATTCAGTTCCTGTTTACAATAAGGAATGTAAAGGTGATAGTCTGACAGGGGTAATAACAACCGATGTATCGTTGAAATGGCTGCGGAAAATTGTTTCACAGATCAAAATATTTAACACAGGTTATGCATTTCTTATTTCGCAAAAAGGAACTTTCATTACATTTCCTGATACAAATTATGTTATGAATGAAAGTATCTTCACTCTTGCCGAAAAATTAAATGATCCTGATATTAAAAATATAGGATATGAAATGGTTGCAGGTCATGAGGAATTCGTCCCTGTCAATTCAAAATTAAATAAAGGGAAATACTGGATATATTATAAGCGATTGAAAAACAATAACTGGTCGATTGGGTGTTTATTTCCCGAAAAAGAACTATACACCGACCTGCATAAACTTAATCAAAGGCTGATAATAATGGCTGTTGCAGGTATTATAATTTTACTCATTCTGATAATTATCATATCTGATCGTATAACAAAGCCACTTCATAATCTGGCAATGGTTGCAGAAGGTTTTGGCGCAGGAAATTTTAATATTAAAATTCCGGAAAATAACTCAATTGATGAAGTAGGTTCGCTTAATAAATCATTCGTATATATGCAGTCTGCACTAATTAAATATATTGAAAATCTTAAGTATACCACTTCTATTAAAGAAAAAATTGAAGGTGATCTCAGAGTCGCCCGCAATATTCAGATGGGGATGATCCCAAGAAAATTCCCTGCTTTTCCCGAAAGAAAAGAAATTGACATTTACGGTTTTATTGAGCCGGCCAAAGAGGTTGGCGGCGATCTTTATGATTTTTTCTTTATTGATGAAGAGCACCTGTGCTTTGCAATAGGCGACGTTTCAGGAAAAGGCATACCTGCAGCATTATTTATGGCTGTTACTGTAACCATCATGCGCTCTGAATCCCAGATAACGGGGTTTAATGTCAGCAGACTTATTGAACTGATGAATAATTACCTGTGTAAGAATAATGAAAGTAATTTATTTGTGACCTTGTTTCTGGGAATATTAAATACATCAACCGGGGAAGTAAATTACGTCAATGCCGGGCATAATTATCCCATCATTATCAAGAGTAGCAGTACTTTTGGTGAATTTTATATTACTCATTATCTTCCCCTTGGCATAAAAATAAATTCAAACATGAATCAGAATACTATCAAACTGGATTATGGTGATACAATCTTTTTATACACCGACGGCATCAGTGAAGCATTTAACATTGAGAGCAAACAATATTCAATAAAAAGAATAATTGAAATGCTTGGACATAGTGCAAATCATGTTCCATTTGAAATAGTCAATCGGATAATTGACGATGTCAGGAAATTTTCGCTTGGCGCTGAACAGTCAGATGACATAAGTATACTGGCAATTCAGTATTTTGGTAAGCAACATTCAAATATATCCGGATAAAAGTAACTAAATTAATTTGAAAATGTGCAAATTTGAAAATTAAATCCGTTTCACCGGAATAAGAATAGCGACAACATGTTGGTTAGATTGCTGTCATAAGAGCAAATTCAATGTTAATAAATTTCACCGGAAAAGCATAATATATAAAACAAAATTTTATATCATAATAAATAAATTTGGAATATTTATGAAAATAGTACCCGAAAAAACAGCGGAAGCATTAGTCATTCATGCCGAAGGACGGCTGGATGCAATAAGTGTTGGAGAATTTGAAAATGAAGTTAATACATTATTACTTCAATCTGAACAAAATGTTCTAATCGATTTTGAAAAAATTGATTACATAAGCAGCGCAGGTATGCGGTTCGTGCTATTACTTGCCAGAGAACTAAATTCAAAAAATAAAATTTTGGTGCTCTGCAATCCGAATGAAACGATTATGGAGGTATTTAGCCTCAGCGGTTTTGACACAATCATTTCTATTTATCCGACAATCAGTGAGGGAATAAATTCAATCAAAGGAAAATAGAAATTAATTTCCAAAAGTCAGTGGGCGACTCAAATTAATGTAAATCATCTTAATATTTGATAAGCAATTAGCCACCCTCAGACTTTCTGAATCCTGGTATATATACTTATCACATATTCAATATGGAAAACGAAGGAATCATCAATTATCTTGTTGTTTTCAATAAACCCGGACGGAAGTATACTAAAGAAATTGATACCCGCTGGGGAGGTCTTATTGAACCGGCAAAATCAGAAGATCCGGTTAAGACTGATGCCGGGCTGAGAGTTGTACTTTTTGCCAGTTGGGATTTCGGTTATATTGTACTTAAGACACTGAAGGAATTTGAAAATAAATATCCCGGACAATTAAATATAGTCGGACTGGTAACAGATGATCCATTAAGTCCAAATGCAAAAATCTCATTGAAAAAACGTGTCTGGAGTTTACTTGATATGCCTTACAGGGTAATAGATGAGACATTTATCATTGAATCCGGCCTTAGTCACGGAATTCCCGTTTATACCGGAGAAGTTAAGGTAAATTCATTTCACGATATTTTGAAAAAGTGGAACCCTGATGTTATCCTTGTATGTGTATTCGGACAAATCATTGATTCATTCACCCTGAAATTTCCGGGTTATGGTATCTACAATTTCCATCCATCTGATCTGTCCCTGCATCAGGGGATAGGACCAGCGCCGTATGAAGATCTTGCCATACGAAAAGCAAAAACTGCTGTATGGTCAGTCCATCAGGTTATTGAAGAGGTTGATGGCGGGTTGGTGATCGGAAAATCTCCTCCTGTCTGTGTGCTTGACTTAAAAGGTGAACTGCCCCATGATCCACTGATTGTTTATCATAAACTAGCCGAAGTGTTAAGTCCAATGGTATTCTTTATGATGACAGAACTATCGGGGAAATTTGAGTTGAAAATACCCGGAAAGCTTGAGTATATTAATTTTGAAAACTTAATCCCAGATAAAATCAAGACAAAAATCATGCTGCCGGCAACCCATGATTTGTGGTCAGATGTCCTGAACATACCGGTCGATTTTCTATATAAGCCCGGGTAAAATAAACCTGTAAGTCAGGTACGCACTTACCCCTGAAAAGCAAAGTGAAAAAAAAGTACCAAAATAAAGACCGGTATACACGTACATGTACCTCAGGGCAATGGCGTAAACCGCCACTGTAATCATTCCTGTTACCAATAAGGGTTTGGTCATGGCCCTGGAAAATTCAATTCCTTGAGCCTTATAGGAAATTGTAAGCATCGATATAAACATAGCAGGAAAAGCTGCCATTATTCCCCCTATCAGGTGGCCTCCTGTTTTCGCAAACAGAACTGTAAGTGTAACCACGAATCCTCCAAATGCAGAACGGACAACAAGGTGTTTTTCCGGATTTCCGGTATTATCAGAGACTACTGATTTGATTAAAAAGTATTTTTCAAGCACAAGGTATGCAAAAAGAATTACCACGACATAAATTGCCAGGTTGAGAAGAAAATTATCGCATTTTAAAAACAAAACAATACCTGATGAAAAAAACCAGAAGCCAAGACTTGTTAAAATAGCTTTCAGAAAGCCCGCTGGTACTATGGAGACGTACACTATCAGGAATAAAATGGATATTGCCATCGCCAGTGGAAAAACAGTTGTGGCTGTTGAAGCAATTTCAGGGGATTGTGTAAATCCAATAAAAAAGAACGATAATAATGCCGTTGACGGAAGTCCGCCGATAAACCCTCCTGTTTTACTGCCAAAACGAAGTCCGGCAAGGACAGTAAAGTATATCCAGCAACTTCCGATAAGGAATGTCAATACTAATTGGAGCAGAAATATTTTGGTTATCATTTGAGTTTATCGGGTTATATTATAAATACAGGGAAAGTAAAAATTAAACCACCACGCCCAAAGGAGGTGGGTTTTTCTGTTGAACTAAAAATAGCTGTCAAGTGCTGGAAACTAATCGGCAAACTTTCTAAAACAGGAAGTATTTCATGAATACCAATATTAAAACATGCCATGCGGTTTTTTAGGATTTAATCTAAATGCATTATTATAGAATGTGCTTACCCGGTGTTAAAACTGAAAATATAAGAGCTAATCCATAAAGTACAGCAGCAAAAATTATTACAAAATGTAAGCCTGCAATAATACTTTCGGGGGAAAAGCCTGACAATGTTTTTGCATGAATTTCAATAGTTGCATTTTTTCCGACAAAGAAAAAACTAAAAATGATTTCAAAAATGGCCACTCCGATGACTGAACCAAGATTTGTCAATGTTCGCAGTATTCCTGAAGCCATACCGGGAGAATCTTTTGGAGCTGAACTCATGATTTGATTATTGTTGGGTGGCAGGAAGAGACCCAAAGAGAAACCTGTAATAAAAAGAAAAGTAATTACCGGCCATAGTCCCCGAAAATACATGGTAAATGGGAAGATTATCGTGGCAATTAAGCTAATTGAGGCTCCGATGATGCATAGTGAGCGTGATGATATCTTTTTATCTGAAGCTTTACCTGCAATGGGACCTATGATCATATTAATCACGGGAAAAGCCATAAGAACCAATCCTGCTTTTTCAGCCGATATTTCAAGCGCGTAGACCAAATAAAAGGGCAACACGAAATTTGTACCATTTGCTGCCATAAAAACAAGGAAGTTCGCGAGATTTGGATAGGTAAAACCTTTAATCCTGAATAACTTCAAATCGAGAAGGGGAAATTTGAAGGAATGCTCCTGCCTGATTAATAGAGATAAGAAAACCAAGGACATTAGAAAAGAAAAGACTATTAACGGGGATGTCCAACCAAGCTTTCTTCCCATGTTTAATGAGAACATCAATGTGATGAGCCAGAAAAAACAATATAATACCCCGGGGATATCGAATTTCTCATGAACCAAAGTAATTTCTTTTTCCCTGGGGAATTTTCTTAAAACAATGATTATTGCAATAATACCGATGGGGATATTTATCAGAAATACCCATTGCCAGCCAAAATTAGCAGTAATTAGTCCTCCAAGTGGAGATCCCATGGCAAACCCGACAGCAGCAGCAGTAGCAAGAATGCCAAAAGAATATCCCCGTTTTTCCAGTGGGAGAAACCTTGAAATGATAGCCGAAGGCACAGTATAAAGAACAGCGCCTCCCATAGCCTGCAAAAATCGGGAGAATATCAGCATGTATAATGAGGAGGATATACCGCAGAGAAGTGAGCCTGAAACAAAAACGATATAGCCTGCAATAAAGATTTTTATCAGTCCTACCCTGTCTCCTAATTTTCCGAAAAATGGGATGGCACTCGTCAATATTAGCAAATACACAATAACAATCCAGGAAACACCATCAATGCCAACGTTAAATGATTTGGAAATTGCAGGTAGCGAGATATTTACAATATAGTTATCCAGCATACACATAAAAGTTGCTAAGGCGATACTATATATTATCCAACGCTGTTTTGCCGGATCAATAACAATAATCTGATTAGAATCAGTATTTATCATAAGTAACTCCTATTCCGGAATACGGATATTAATATTGTTACTAAATTGCGTTTCTAAGCTGCATGCACAAAGTTTGTAAGATATATCAAAATCATATTGTCTGAAACAGTATCCCTTTTCAACATCACCGGTTAAGAGAATTTGATTTCTATTTATTTTGGCTCCAAAAGAATTCGCGTTTTTAGTAAGTCCTGAACCTATGGCTTTCAGATAACTTTCTTTAATTGTCCAAATATCGTAGAAATAATTAAGCTGTAAAGTTCTGTCTGTATAACTGGTCATTGTTTCAAATTCGTTTTCTGTAAAACAATCCTTTGCAATACCTAAGTCAATGGGCTGTACCTTTTCTATATCAATCCCTACAGGTAATGCGGATATAGAACAAACTGTCCAATCCCCGGAATGTGATATATTAAAATGAAAACCGGAAGGAGGGTTATTAAATGGTTTTCCATTTTTGTCATGTTCAATCAGAATCTCAGAAATATTCACATGAAGCTTTTCAGATAATACTAACCTTGTTAACCAATCGCCGGCAAGTGATCTCAGTGCATCTTCAACATGAAGGAATGAATCAATGCGGTTCCTTCTTTGCGTATTGAGAAAAGGATAAACTTTATCGAAATAAAACACTTCATAAGCCTTGCTTGCCCAAGCAGCATATAACTCCACCATAAAATTCAATTTCGATTTACCAGGTTATAATATCACCATTTTTTCGCGAACCATTTTGCAATAGCCATAATTGTAAGGATAGGGGGAAGCCCTGGCGATTCGGGCAAAACGCTTCCATCACATACGAAAAGATTATCAATTTTTGTCTGCAGGTTATTATCTACAACAACGCCAATTGCCGCAGATGCTCCGTTATGCCCGCCATATAAACCTTCCCTTTTTTGAATCGTTTCAGGCTTGGCTCCGGCAGCCATTAACAGGACTCTAGCCGCCTCACCTCCCTTGTCAAGACGCTTTCTGTCCTGTGCAGTGGCTGTTTTAGTAAAGGTGCCGTCAGGAAAGATTCTTCCTATTGCCTCATCTTTGATTTTGACTATCACGGCAAACAAATTATTGTTCATATAGGCGTCTACATTGTCCTTGAGATAATATTTCAGTTTGCTTTTATCCTTTAAGGAACCTGTAGAATGAATGAATCCTTCTTTCTCCAGAAACTCGGTGTTAACAAGTTGCATTGGCGGCTCATGTGACAAATCAATGTCGGGAGTTATACCATAATAAAACTCACAAATATCAATGAATAAATTTTGCCCGGCATTTTTAATACCCGAGTTCTGCAGAATAACCGGGGATTTAATCCCGCCTGCTGCTATGACTATAGAATTACCATAGTATTTAACAGGTCCGTTTGTCGAGATGCATTCTACCCCTTTGGCTTTGCTATTTTCTACGATTACTTTTTCGACTTTAGTGTTGTAGACCACATCTGCCCCATGAGACTCAGCTTCCCTGAGAAAACTCAGGGCCGTCCATTTTGCACCGGACGGGCAACCCAAACTGCAATTGCCGCATCTTGTACATTTTGTATGATCAATGAATTTTGGCATTTTCTGCATTCCAATCCCGGCTTTCTTACAGATTTCAAGCAACCTGATTGAACCATCAGGGGAAAGAAGAGAATCATGAATCGGTGCCAGCCCTGTCTCCTTTTCAAGTTCCTCGTATTCTTTTTCCAATACAATGCCGAATTCAGCAAGAGGTTTTTCCAGACTACGCACACCATTTGCATTGGCTAATACTGTTGCGCCTCCGGCGCCATAAGCAGTGAATATATCGGTTCCCTCTACTGATTTCTCAAGTACAAATAGCAGGGGAAAAACATTTTTGCCCGATTCCACTACAAGGACTTTCCGGCCTTTTTTTGCAAGTTCTTTGGAGAGAGTTGCACCGCCAGCTCCTGATCCTACAATGATAAAATCATAGTTCATATTTCTCGTTTTTAATTGGTTAAGAATGCTATTTCCCTAAGATAATTTAAAATCAACCTGAAATAATCATCATATTTTTCCGGATAATGAATACCCGATAAAAGCGTTTTTTCCATGACTTCCCTGGAATTCCAACGTGAAAAGGTCTTCCATTCCCTGGTCATGATATCTTTCCTTTCTTTCAAATAGAATTCCCTGATTGGATACATGGCATTTTTCTCATCTGCCATTGCAAGATGTTTTTCCTTCCAGATATTTACAGGAAGAAGTTCCATTTTAACCCCATCGCTTTTAATAATATCAATATACTCCCTCCAGGTGATCTCATGGGGATTGTTCATGTTGTAGGTATTAACCCCACGGGAGATCGTTGCCAGTTCAATAATGGCGTCGGCCAGGGTATCTACCGGGGTCATTTCCATTGATCTCTTCCAATCAGGCGCGGCTCCCATTTGAATACACCCTTTCATAAGTAGAAGAGCATGGTTCTTTTCAGGTGGAATATTGCCGGGTCTGAAAATATTAATGTCAATTCCCTGAGCATTATTTAATATTTTCTCTGAAACCCACTTGGTCAATGTATAACCGTTCGTTGACAAGGGTGAATCATCAGTATTAACCTCTACTGTATATCCATTGACATCCCGGATACTTGCCACACTCAAAGTGGATATATAATTGAGGGTTTTCTTTTTACCCGTGGCTGCAATTTTAAGCAGATCAACCGTGGATAAAACGTTGGATTTTCGCATCGTGTTATAATCATACATGTGATGGACCATGGCTCCCGAATGATAGATGGAATCAATTTTATCATTCATCATTTTCAGTGTGGCGTCATCCATTCCAAGATTATTTTCCGCTAAATTTCCCTTTACAAGTTTTACTCTCGGGTGATTTTTCAAGTACACCTTTTTATATAAGTAAAGTGTTGCTTCATAACGTAGCTGAACATCCTCAATATCCTTGCCTCTTACCAGGCAAAAAATGTCAGCATTGGTTTTCTTAATCAATCCATCAAGAAGATAAACTCCTAAAAACCCGGTAACGCCTGTAAGTAGAATACAAGAAGGTTGTTGTTCCCGTTCTGATTTTATATTCTCAACCTTGACAACAATTTCAGAATCTTTCAGCGCTAAACTTAGATTGTTTTCAGATTTGCCGGCGGTTATTCCCGTGCCATCAATAAACGCTGCCAGATAAGCAATGGTGGGCTGTGCAAACATTTGTGATATATTCACATCCACTCCTAGCTTCCTCTTGACACTTGAAAGCATTCTTACCGTGAGAATGGAATTGCCTCCAATTTCAAAGAAGTTATCGTTGACGCTTATTTTGTCAAGAGTCAGAAGTTCTTTCCATATATCAGCAAGTGTAACCTCCGTCAACGTAACAGGTGGGTTATATTCTCTTTTAGAAGACATTATATCTTCTAATTTAGGGATTGGGAGTTTACTTCTGTCAACTTTAAAATTGCTATTTAGTTTGAATGATTCCATCTTGATAAAAGCCGTTGGAATCATGAATGCCGGGAGTTGCCGTCCAAGGAACGTCTTCATATCTTCCCGGGTAACCGCGTTATCCCTGGGAACCCAGTAGGCAATAAGCTGTTGATTCCATGGTATTACAACGCATTGTTTTACATCCTCATGCCTTAGAAGCACAGTCTCAATTTCCTCGGGTTCGATTCTGAAGCCGCGAATCTTTACCTGAAAGTCTGTTCGTCCGAGGAACTCGATATTGCCATCCGGTAGCCATCTCACCAA
>JAPLDU010000073.1:0-8419 GCA_026391255.1 Bacteroidia bacterium
TCTTTGAGGTAACCAGTCGTCAATGGGAGGCCCGAGCGGAAAAGAATGATGAATTCCTCGCGCCCGCCGGACGCGTGGTGGACTCGATGCTCAGCGAGCACCAGTGCGAGGGTTGGCTGGAAGGATATCTGCTGACCGGGCGGCACGGGCTGTTCAACAGCTACGAGGCCTTTATTCACATCGTCGATTCGATGTTCAACCAGCACGCCAAGTGGCTGAAGGTCACATCGCAACTGCCCTGGCGCCGGAAGATCGCCTCGCTGAACTATCTGCTCGCCTCCCACGTCTGGCAGCAGGATCATAACGGCTTCACCCACCAGGATCCCGGGTTCCTCGATCATGTTATTAACAAAAAAGCCGGTATCATACGTGTTTACCTGCCTCCCGATGCCAATTGCCTGCTGTCGGTTTTTGATCATTGCCTGCGCAGCCGGCATTATGTCAACGTGGTGGTTGCCGGAAAACATCCTCTTCCCCAATGGTTAACTATGGAAGAAGCAGTTGTGCATTGCACGAAAGGAATTGGCATCTGGCAATGGGCCAGCAATGATCAGGGTTCCGAGCCGGATGTGGTAATGGCTTGTTGCGGAGATACACCAACGCTGGAAATACTGGCAGCGGTTTCTATTTTGCGACTGCATCTGCCCGATATAAAAATCCGGGTAATCAATGTCGTCGATCTGATGAAGTTGCAATCTGCAAGTGAACACCCGCACGGACTTAATGAAACGGATTATGACTCGCTTTTCACGAAAGACAAACATATCATCTTTGGCTTTCATGGATATCCATGGCTTGTACACCGGTTGACCTACCGCAGGACAAACCATAATCTGCATGTTCGTGGGTATAAGGAAGAAGGAACAATTACAACACCCTTTGACATGAGGGTGCAGAATGATCTGGACCGGTTTCACCTGGTACAGGATGTTATTGACCGGTTACCAGAGTTGGGTAATAAAGGAGACTATCTGAAGCAAATGATGCAGGATAAGCTCATCGAACACAAAATATATATTGATAAACACGGCGAAGATTTGCCGGAAATACGCAACTGGAAATGGAACCAGGTCAAATCATCGAAAGAAAAGACGCTGAAATCAATAAAGAAATGATACGCATTGGCATAGCTGCAGACCATGGTGGATTTGAGTTGAAAGTGAAACTGACAGAGGCTCTCAAAGCTGCCGGTTATGAGATAGAAGACTTTGGTGCTAATGCATTAGTTCCTGGTGATGACTATCCTGATTTTGTAATACCTCTTGCGAGGGCGGTAGCGAAGGGAGATGTTATTCGTGGCTTGGCCATCTGCGGTAGCGGTGTTGGGGCTTGCGTTGCTGCCAATAAGGTATCCGGCGTGCGTGCAGCCTTGATCACTGATTCATTTTCCGCTCATCAGGGAGTAGAGGACGACGATATGAATGTCATGAGTCTGGGTGGCCGGGTTACCGGATATGCCCTGGCCTGGGAACTGGTCCGGACTTTCCTGAACGCCCGTTTCAAAGGGGATAAAAGATTCATCCGACGTCTTGATAAAGTTTCAGCTCTGGAAAAATAAAAAGATAATATAATATACAAAATCAATGAATAAAAATGAAATCAAACACCATCAGCAGGAAGGGATAGATGTTATCAATGATAAACATGATCATAAACCTTACTGGAAACGGATTCATCATTCCTGGATTTTTTGGATTTTCATATTTTTGATGTTAGCTGCCATCACATATTATATAACAAGTGTTGACTTTTCATTGGCGCCTCACAAACAAATGATGCAGCCATCGGAAAATAACATGACACCTTAGACAATCTCTACTAAAGAATCATCAAAGATGAGTACTCAAAATATAATAGATATAGCTAAATCGCTGTTTGCCGGTAATAAGGGATTGCTGGCAATGGACGAAAGCAATCCGACCTGCAACAAGCGATTTGCAAAGTCAGGGATCCCTCAGGATGAGGAGACCCGCCGTGCTTACCGGGAGATGATTCTGACTACTCCCGGTCTCGGTGAGTCCATTAGTGGCGTAATCCTTTATGACGAGACGATCCGTCAGAAGATGAAAGATGGGACTCCCTTCATCAAAATCATTAACGATGCGGGAATTATTCCAGGTATTAAAGTTGACACCGGGGCAAAGGATATGGCAGGGCATCCCGGAGAAAAAATAACCGAAGGCCTGGATGGATTGCGAGACCGCCTTAAAGAATATTATCAGATGGGCGCCCGGTTTGCCAAGTGGAGAGCAGTAATCGCCATAGGAAATGATATTCCCAGCCATGGTTGTATTGAAGCTAATGCGCATGTGTTGGCCCGTTATGCTGCCTTATGTCAGGAAGCAGGGCTTGTCTCTATCGTTGAGCCGGAAGTGCTCATGGACGGTGAACATACTATGGAACAATGCTTTGAAATAACAGAAGAAGTACTGCGATCAATTTTCAACCAGCTTTATGCCCAGCGAGTGGTATTGGAAGGTATAATACTGAAACCTAATATGGTGCTTCCCGGATTGACTTGTCCTAAACAAGAATCAGTGGATGATGTAGCTGATATAACGGTGGAATGTCTCTTGCATGCTGTTCCTGCTGCCGTTCCGGGAATTGCATTCTTATCGGGCGGGCAACCCTGTGAACTGGCCTCTGCCCGTTTGAATGCCATGAATGTCAGATTCAAGTCGCGACTGCCATGGCCGCTTGCGTTTTCGTTTGCCCGTGCCATTCAGCAACCGGCTTTGGAGATTTGGCAAGGAAAGGAAATCAATGTGACGAAAGCACAGCAGGCTTTGTATCATCGGGCAAAATGCAACCAGGCTGCCCGCCGTGGTGAATATAATGCCGGAATGGAAATAAATTAAACATGACAACAAATAAAAATACAATAAGTCAAATACATCTGTATCCCTTGCGATTCGAACCAATACTCCAATATCGTCCATGGGGTGGCCGGCGTTTGGGTAACCTTCTCTCCGTGCCGATACCTGGGGATGATCCCATTGGCGAAGCATGGGTGCTCAGCGACCGCGATGACTATCAGAGTCAGATTGCCAATGGACCGCTCAAAGGGCAAACCATCAGTCAATTGTCAAAGCAATATCCCGTCGAGTTACTGGGAAAACTAGCCGGTCACTTTAATCGATTTCCCCTTTTGCTTAAGTTTCTCGATGCGCAAAAAAGTCTCTCTGTCCAGGTGCATCCTTCGGATCTGAATACAAATTATTTGCCGGCTGACGAACATGGCAAAACTGAAGCATGGGTTGTGTTGGAGGCAGGACACGAAAGCCGCATTTATGCAGGTCTTAAGTCAGGTACCACAGCAGTTAATTTACGTCAGGCAATTACGAATAGTGCAGTGGCAGACCACCTCGCATATTTCGCGCCAAAGCCAGGCGACGCCGTCTTCCTGCCTGCCGGGACAGTTCACTCCCTGGGAGGTGACATCGTGGTATTCGAGGTTCAGCAAAACAGCGACGTGACATTTCGCCTGTTTGACTGGAATCATATTGATGCAAAAACCGGCCGGACACGTCCCCTCCAGATCGATCAGGCGTTAGCCTGTATTGATTTTACGCTGGGGGAGGTTATGCCCGTTGTACCAGTGGTGGAAGAGATGAAACCGGTGCTAATGGAAAGACTTTTTCAATGTGAACATTTTGGGTTGTGGCGCTTTAGCGGAGAATCACAGTTTACTGTCGGAGCTGCCGGAAAACCGCGTGTGCTGGTATGTATAACCGGCAACGGTCAGTTGGAGCATAAAGGCATCAATTATGACATTTGCAAAGGCGAAGTTATTGTCATACCGGCAGTGGTCGGAACATGCCTCTGCCGGCCTCATGGGGATATCATCATATTGGAAATATCATTGCCAGAAGTAACATGACCAAATGAAAAAACTAATTGTTTTTGATCTGGATGGCACGCTTGCCGAAAGCAAATCGGCCCTTGATTCCGAAATGTCGGCATTGCTGCATGGACTTCTCGGTATTGTCAAAGTGTCCGTGATTTCAGGAGGCGATTGGCCACAGTTTGAAAAACAACTGCTCTCAAATCTTCCCCATGATAAAAACCTTGAAAATCTATCCCTCCTTCCCACATGTGGAACAAAGTTCTACCAATATAATAAAGGTTGGAAAAAGATTTATTCAGAAGATTTCACCGCAGATGAAAAAGAAAAAATCATCAGTTCACTAGAAAAGGTGCTCGGGCTAATGAAGTTTAAGATCGGAAAGGTTTGGGGAGAAGTAATTGAAGACAGGGGAAGCCAGATAACATTCTCTGCATTAGGGCAGCAGGCTCCCATCGAAGAAAAGATAAAATGGGATCCTGATTTCACAAAGCGGAAAAAAATGAAAGCTCTCCTTGATAAGCTTATACCCGGGTTTTCTGTGCGCCTGGGTGGTACAACATCTGTTGATGTTACCAAGCCTGGCATAGACAAAGGCTACGGGATCAGAAAACTCCGGGACACCCTTGACATTCCGATTATTGACATGATTTTTATCGGAGATGCCTTGTTCCCTGGTGGCAATGACTATCCTGCCAAAGATGCAGGTGCTTTTTCTATTCAGGTCAGAGATATTAATGAGTCGAAACGGGTGATTGAAACGCTCATCGCTTGTTTGGATTGAGTTAAATCCGAATCCTTAGTCATACCGGGATTTAAAAATGTGTGAATCATGTAATTCTTTTCAAAAGTTGTGTAACACTTTCCCTGTCAAATGTGCTGATATTTGCTTGGTAAAATTCTTTACACCTTTATAAAATGGAGAAATGATGAAACTGTTCAATATTCTTTCTGTACGTGAAAATGCAATGCTTCTTAAATTTCCGGCATTAATTTCGATGCTTGCTGCAAGTAGTGATGACAAACTGGATGAACAAGAAAAAAAGACAGCAATCAAATTTGCACATACAAAAACCTTTTCCTGTGATCCGCTTTTGACTGAGTTTTATGAGAATGCCGATAAAGTCTTTGAAAATAATATTGTACAACTCGATAAAGATCTGCCAAAAGAAAAAGATAGCCGGGAAGCGGCTATCAAAAAGGAATTATCAAATCTTGAAAAAATAGTACTGAAGCTGGGAAAAGAATATACATCAGCCATGCACCTTAGCATGAGATCGTTTACTGAGCATGTATCTAAAGCACACCACAATGTGATAGTGGATTTTCTTATTCCGCTTTCTATCCCCGGTTTAACAGAGAGCTATAAAAATGAAAACAGTACCGGAACATAAAAACAATACTTTAAATCACGGAAAAATTGTTTCTGTTAGGGGAAGCGTTGTTGACGTGTGGTTTGAAGACAACCTGCCTTCCATTTATACATTGCTTCATACCGGGAAGGATCATCAGGTTGCCGTTGAAGTTTTGACCCAGCTTGACACGAATCGGGTAAGGGGGATTGCATTAACCCCTACTCAGGGGCTGGCTCGTGGCATGGCTGTGGAAACGGATGGAAAAGAACTTAAAGTGCCGGTTGGAAAAGAGATAATGGGGAGGATGTTCGATGTTTTTGGTGCTACCATTGACCACCAAAAGTCTTTATCATCCGGGGTCACATGGCGTAATATTCATCAATCACCGCCACCATTAGCAAAACGATCCACAAAATCTGAGATTTTTGTTACGGGCATTAAGGCAATAGATGTACTTATTCCATTAGAACGTGGAGGAAAGGCAGGCTTATTTGGTGGAGCTGGTGTAGGTAAAACAGTTTTGCTTACAGAGATGATTCATAACATGGTAGGCCATAACAAAGGGGTCAGCATGTTTTGCGGAATCGGAGAACGTTGTCGTGAAGGACATGAGCTTTTTCATGATATGAAAGAAGCGGAGGTACTGAAAAATATGGTGTTGATGTTCGGTCAGATGAATGAACCGCCTGGCGCCCGCTTTCGCGTTGGTCACGCAGCTCTGACCATGGCTGAATATTTTCGTGATAATGAACACCGTGATGTATTGTTACTCATTGATAATATCTTCCGGTTTATCCAGGCTGGCATGGAGGTATCGGGACTGATGGGACAAATGCCTTCACGTTTGGGTTATCAGCCAACCATGGGAACAGAACTGGCGAAATTGGAGGAGCGTATCGCAAATACCGATGCCGGAGCCATTACTTCCATCCAGGCAGTTTATGTACCTGCAGATGATCTTACCGACCCGGCAGCTGTTCATACATTCTCTCACCTCTCGGCATCAATTGTTCTTTCAAGGAAAAAGGCGAGCGAAGGTCTTTATCCGGCCATAGATTTATTGCAATCCAATTCAAAAATGGCCACCCCGGGAATCATCGGTGACAGACATTATAAACTTGCACAGGAAATAAGGCAAACGCTGGCACAGTATGAAGAACTCAAGGATATTATTGCAATGCTTGGTTTGGAGCAGTTATCTGCTGATGACCGGAATTTAGTGAACCGGGCCAGGCGTCTTGAACGATTCCTCACCCAACCTTTCTTCTCTACAGAACAATTCAGTGGAATTAAAGGGAAAGAGGTTGATTTGAAAGATGCGCTTGACGGTTGTGAAAGAATTCTTTCGGATGAGTTTAAAGATTTCCCTGAGAGTTCTTTTTACATGATAGGAACAATTGATGAAGTTAAGAAAAAAGAAAAAAAGGAAGTCGAAAACAATAAGGCTGATTCTCCCCCAAAAGAAAACAACATCACTGAGAATGATAAGACCACTTCTGTAAAAAAGGCGAAACCGGCAATGAATGTTGAAAAGAAAATTACATCAAAATTGAAAAAATAATGATGGATTTAAAAATTCTTCTGCCGTTCCGGATTTTCGCTGAAATTAAAAATGTCAGCCGGATTGTCTTTGATACAAGTGAAGGTTCTTATGGCTTGTTGCCACAAAGGCTTGATTGCGTTGCGGCATTGGTGCCCGGGATTTTCACTTATGAAACAGAACCAGGGGGTATTCATTATTTAGCAGTAGACCAGGGAGTACTGGTTAAAGCAAACACCCAGGTACTGGTGTCGGTTCGCAATGCCATTGGAGGCGCGGATCTTGGAAAGCTTCATGAGTTAGTGGAAAGAGAGTTTATTGATCTGGATGAAAGCGAAAAAAACGTCCGTTTCGTGATGGCAAAGATGGAGAGCGGATTCATTTACAATTTTGAAAAATTTCGTAAAGAATAAAAATGGAACATAGTACAGAGAAGATGTGAATATGCTTAGCGAGGAGGTAGCAGAAAAAGAAAGGCGCAAACTTAAGGCGCTGAAAGATAATAAGCGAAGCGTTTGGTTTGGCTTGGGTATGATGGGAATAGTGGGCTGGTCAGTAGTAGTTCCAACATTGCTCGGAGCAGGATTAGGAATCTGGCTGGACAATAAATACCCCGGAACCATGTCCTGGACCTTGACATGTTTGATCATTGGTCTGTTTGCAGGTTGCCTGGTCGCCTGGCATTGGGTATCAAAAGAACATAAAGAGATGTATCAGGAAAACAAGAAAGAAGATGAATAACACTTTGTATATGCTATTGGCATTTATAGCAGGATTAGCATTAGGAACAATATTCTTTGGCGGACTTTGGCTTACTGTCAAAAAGGCGTTTGCCTCAAAAATTCCGGCATTGTGGTTTTTTACCAGTTTTCTCGTGCGGATAGGCATTACCTTGATTGGCTTTTATTATATATCACCTGGTAATTGGCAAAGAATGATTATTTGTGTATTCGGATTTGTTGCAGCCCGATTCATTGTTATGCATGTTACCAAATCGCATGAACAAAAACATTTACACTTAAATAAAGAAGTCACTCATGAAGCTTAGTCCTGACGAAACTATTTTCTGGCAACATGGTTTTATAGCTATTAATCTGACCATTGTTACAACCTGGGCATTAATGCTGGTACTCGTGGTTGGCTCAGCATTGATTACACGGAAACTCAAAACAGGTATTCAAATTTCACGCTGGCAATGCATCCTTGAGATGCTTGTGACCGGCATGAACAAGCAGATTAAGGATATCGGGCTCAACAATCCTGAACAATACATTGGTTTTATCGGAACCATGTTTTTGTTTATTGTCACAGCCAATATCTGTATCATATTGCCCTGGTACGATCCGCCAACCGGCTCGCTTAGCACAACAGCAGCACTTGCTCTCTGCGTATTCCTGGCGGTGCCTTTTTTTGGTATTATCAAGAGCGGCATACCTGGTTACCTGAAATCATACATTAAACCAACAGTCATTATGCTGCCTTTTAACCTTATCAGCGAAATTACCCGTACGCTGGCATTGGCAGTCCGATTGTTCGGTAACATTATGAGCGGGGGGATGATTGTTGCTATTCTGTTAAGCATAACACCCTTTATTTTCCCAATTGTCATGAAAGTACTTGGCCTGCTGACAGGTATGGTGCAAGCTTATATATTCAGCATACTGGCAACTGTTTATATTG
>JAPLDU010000073.1:8453-21561 GCA_026391255.1 Bacteroidia bacterium
GGATGCATGTTCCCTGCTTTAAGTGAAGGAAAATCCGTTGCGTCAGCATTAAGTTCGGTAGCACAGCAGCCGGATGCCGCACCAACCATAACAAGGACGTTATTTGTCGGATTGGCAATGATAGAATCAACGGCGATATACTGTTTCGTGGTTTCAATGATTCTCATCTTTGCCAACCCTTTCTGGACCCACATCATCGCAAAATAATACTTGTAAAATGAAAATTAACTGGTTCACAGTAATAGCACAGATTATTAATTTTCTCATACTGGTTTGGTTGCTCAGACGGTTTCTCTATAAGCCGGTACTTAGTGCTATTGATGAACGTGAAAATAAAATCGCCTCCCAGCTTAAAGATGCTGCAGCTAAAGAATCTGAAGCTAAAAAGGAACAGGCTGAATTTTTGAAAAAAAATGAGAAGTTTGATCAGCAGAAAAAGGAACTAATGGACGAAGCTGTTGCCGAAACCAAAGAAGAGCGGGAAAAACTTCTTGAAGAAGCAAGGAATGAAGCCGCCGGCTTACGTTCCAAACTGGAAAATGCATTGAAAACGATGCAGGAGAACCTGAACCGCGATATTGCTCAAAAGACACAACAGGAAGTCTTTTCTATTGCAAGAAAGACACTTGCCGACCTTGCATCCATTAGCCTGGAAGAACAATCGGCAAATAAATTCGTCAAGCGTATAAATGAACTTACAAAGGAGGAGAAGAAACAATTCATCCAGGCTTTCAAATCCGGTTCAAATCCTGTACTTGTGCGAAGCGCATTTGAACTACCAGCAAAACAACAAATCGAAATTAAAAATTCGGTGGACGAAATCCTTGGAACAAAAACACAATTTCAATTTAAAACCACACCCTAATTAATCAGCGGTATTGAACTAACATCAAACGGGTATAAACTTTCATGGAGTATTTCGGAGTACATTGATTCACTTCAAAAAAGCATCTCCGAAACCATCAATCAGGAACCGAAACCCGGAGCGAAACCAGAAACAAAAACTGAACCGAAAGGCGAACCTAAAGCAAAATTGAAAACAAAATCAAAAGCAACCTCACCAAAACAACTGAAAGCAAAGCCAAAGGCAGATTTAAAAGCAAAACAAGGAATAAAACAGCATGCCAATAAACCAATTTAATAAAACAATTGACAATACTTTCGAACAATTGGACCAGGGCAGGGAAAATCATAAATTTTCTTTAATGCCCCGTGAGGTTGGTTCTGTGATAAGTGTGTCAGCCGGGATTGTCAAAGTCTCTGGTCTTCCCGGCGCCGGTTTCGAAGAACTGTTAAAATTCCCGGGTGGTCTGTTTGGAATAGCATACAACATTGATGAAGATGAGATAGGAGCAATCCTATTGGGTGAAGACTCGCTTTTGAATGCAGGTGATGAAGTTGAACGGACAGGCCGTGTTATGGATATCCCAGTGGATAATGCCTTAATCGGAAGGGTCATTAACCCTTTGGGAGAGCCGATGGATGGTAAAAGTTCTGCCAATTTTAAACAGCGATTGCCGATTGAGCGCCCTGCTCCGGCTATCATGGACCGCGCTACGGTTTCCGTTCCTTTGCAGACAGGATTAAAGGTTATTGATGCACTGATCCCGATCGGTCGTGGACAACGTGAATTGATTTTAGGAGACCGGCAGACCGGTAAAACAGCCATTGCCATTGACGCCATTCTCAATCAGCGGGATAAAAATGTGATTTGCGTTTATTGCGCAATTGGACAGCGTGCGTCCTCTGTTGCAAAAGTAATCGCCAACCTGGAAGAAAAAGGGGGTATGGAATATACCATAGTCGTAGCAACCGAAGGGAATAATGCCCCGGGGTTAAAATATATCGCCCCTTACGCTGCCACCAGCATTGCAGAATATTTTATGGAACAAGGCCGGGATGTGCTGATTGTATATGATGACCTTACCCATCATGCACGCGCCTATCGTGAACTTTCTCTTCTGTTGAGAAGACCACCCGGACGTGAAGCATTCCCGGGAGATATTTTTTATATACATTCAAGGTTGTTGGAACGGGCTACACACCTATGTGATGAACTCAAAGGCGGATCGCTTACCGCTTTGCCGATTATCGAGACTGAAGCTCAAAATATCTCCGCCTATATTCCCACAAACCTCATTTCCATTACCGACGGGCAGATTTATCTCTCTCCTAAATTATTTGAATTGGGTATTTTACCGGCAGTCGATGTGGGTAAATCTGTTTCCAGGGTGGGTGGCAAAGCTCAATTACCGGCTTATCGTTCAATCACCGGCAATCTGAAACTCGCATATTCTCAATTTGAAGAATTAGAAACCTTTTCACGTTTCGGTACACGTTTGGATGAAAACACCCGAAAAATAATTGAGCATGGAAAGCGTATCCGAATCTGTCTTAAACAACAAGAGCTTCAACCAATGACTGTTCCTGAACAAATAGTAATCCTTCTTGCATTGACTGGCGGGCTTTTTGATTCAATCCCCATTGAAAAAATGCAGGAAGCAGAAGATTCCTTGCAGAAAATCATCCCGGAACTACCTGCTGAAATCCAGAAACGTTTGCTTTCGGATAAAGAGCCGGGTGATACAGACCGCGAAACAATTTTGAATATTGCCGGTAAGATACTTACGCCTTTTCAGGATAAACCTGAGCCGGATGAGAACAAAACGTAATGGACACACTGGAAAACCTAGGTAGAAAATTAGACGGTGCCGAAGATCTTAAATCTGTTGTCCGGACCATGAAAGCCATGGCTGCCTCAAATATCGGGCAGTATGAGATGGCTGTCAGCTCCCTTGGGGATTACTACCATACTGTTGCTTTAGGAATAATAGCATATTTTATGGAGGAAAATATTGAGAGTATAAAAGAAGAGAAATCACCAAAAAGGAAGGAGGAAAAAATTGTTTGTGCCATAGTTTTTGGATCCGATCAAGGTCTTGTCGGACAGTTTAATGATTCGCTTACTGTTTTTGTATCTCAAACGCTCCGTACTTTACCAGGTAAAAAAGAAATCTGGGCTGTGGGTGAACGTGTTCAATTACTATTATCAGATGCAGGCTTTATCACTACAGAACATTTTTCCTTGCCGAATTCTGTTGACGCAATTACCGCTCTTGTCGGAGAAATGTTGGTTAAAAGTGAAGAAGGTAATGAAGCGGGTAATTTGAAAGAGATTTATGTTTTTCATAATCAACCATTATCGGGCGCCGGCTATGTGCCTGTGAGTCAACGGTTGTTACCATTGGATGAGAAATGGAGACAAACTTTAACGGAAATTAAATGGCCCACAAAAAAAATTCCTCAGGTTGCCGGAGGAATTAAATCAACTTTAATGGCCCTCATTCATGCATATCTTTTTACTACATTGTTCAAAGCATGTGCTGAATCATTAGCCAGCGAAAACGCAAGCCGATTGGCTGCCATGCAACGTGCAGAAAAAAACATAGACGAATTGCTCGATGATCTTAGCCATAAATTCCATAGTTTGCGTCAGAGTACGATTGATGAAGAACTGTTTGACGTAGTGTCAGGGTTTGAAGCGCTGAAAGATGATGCATAACATCATACATAGACAGATTAATAGATGAAATATCTATCAGTAATTAAATGACTTTGCAAAGATAAACAAAAGACAAACCATTTTGGAAAATTCAACGATTTTAAACAAAGTTAACAGTGTTAATAAAACTATTCTGAAATGAACAACAAGAGCAATATATCAATGGAGAGCTCGCACGTTGTAAAGATTGCTGCATTAATAATTATTTTGGCAGGGATCATTTATGCAAAATCGATTATCACTCCCTTTTTACTCGCGCTTTTCATAAGTATTATTTGCGTACAGCCTATTTCCTGGCTTGAGAAAAAGAGAGTACCCAAATGGCTTGCGTTTATTATTGTAATATTGGGATTGATTTTACTATTACCCGGATTTTCTTTCCTTATCGGAGGAACATTATCATCTTTTTCAGGCAATGTTTCAAAATATGAGTCTACCCTTACAACGATCATCAACTCATTTATTCGGTTTTTAAATGATAAAGGGTTAAATATACCAAAAGATCAGGTATCACAACTTATTCAACCGGCAAAGATCCTTGAATTTACTGCGAGTGCTTTGAATGAATTGTTCAAAATGTTAGGCAATACCTTCCTGATCTTCCTTATCATTTTATTTATTCTTATGGAATTCGGGAGTTTTTCTGTTAAAGTAAAAGCAATTCGGAGTGGATCGGATGATTCCATTTCTTATTTTTCTACCATCATTCAAAATATCAGACACTACCTTTGGATAAAAACATTAATATGTTTATTTGTAGGAATTTTAATCTATGTAACATTACTAATAATTGGTGTTGACTATCCTTTGCTATGGGCACTGATTGCATTTCTTTTGAATTATATTCCAAATATCGGAGCCATTATCGCTTCTATTCCGGCAGTTCTCTTTGCCTTGGTACAACTAGGATTAGGTAGTGCAATTTGGACCCTGGGCTCTTTTTTGCTAATCCACAACGTTATAGGAAACGTAATAGAACCCAGGATCATGGGAAAAGGGTTAGGTCTTTCAACGCTTGTTGTTTTCCTGTCCCTTCTTTTCTGGGGATTTATATTGGGAGTGGCAGGTATGTTTCTGTCAGTTCCTATCACCATGACCATTAAAATCATCCTGGAGCAAAATGAGAAAACACGATGGCTCGCAGTACTTTTAGGAACGCCGGATGAAGCTAAAATATACCTTCAGCATCAAGAGCTGAATAAATAACAGAAATAAAAGAATTCATTTTAATATAAAGGAGGTAGAAACAAATAGTGATCTTTTTTAGCAGGAGGATTCCTGCCGTTTTTGGTTTCATTGTTTGCACCGGTCAATAGTACTGGGAATCCGGCCATTTTATTCATGAGACTAAATTTTTAAATGATTCTTCCACAAATTCCCTTACTGTAAGCACAATTATCAGACAGGTTCAGAAATAATAATGTAATTTTGTCCGGATGTAAGAATATTATTTTTATACAGGAATAATAGGTAGTTTTTTCTAAATAAAATAGGATGTTGAACTGTATTATTATAATCATTTTCGTAGCAGGGTACTTTGGAATAGCGATTGAAAATAAATTACAGGTTGATAAAGCTGCAACAGCTCTTGTCACTGGAGTTCTTTGCTGGCTTATTTATTTTTTTTCAGCGTCATCAATTGCAACTTCCGAAAGTGAACTTTTACATCACCTGGGAGAAATTGCTGCTGTACTGTTTTTTCTTCTGGGTGCAATGACAATCGTCGAAGTAGTGGATTCGCATAATGGGTTTAATATAATTACTGATTCCATTCACACGAGATCAAAGACAAAACTTTTGATTCTGGTGACAGTTATTACTTTTATTTTGTCGGCTATTTTGGATAACCTGACCACAGCTATAGTTATGACTTCTTTATGTGGCAAATTAATTCATGAAAAGAAAAACCGTATATGGTTCGTTTCAATGGTTATTATTGCGGCCAATGCGGGGGGATCCTGGTCACCATTGGGTGATGTCACCACGACGATGCTTTGGATTGGAGGACAAATAACGCCTATCAGCATTATAATAAAAACTTTATTACCTGGTATTGCAGTAGTTGTAATCCCTTTACTCATACTGGTTTTAAAGTTTAAAAATCAAAAATTTGAAAGTTCTGAAGAAAATAAGCTTAAACATCCGGCTGAGAGCAACATCATTTTATTTACAGGTTTAGGATTACTTATTTTGATACCTGTTTTTAGTGCCTTTACACGCTTGCCTCCTTTTATGGGAATGTTACTTGCCCTTGGTATTATGTGGTTCGTAAGCAGTATCCTTCATTTGACCAAACGTGCCGAAGAGAGATACAAATATTCAGTAGCGCGTGCTTTACGAGAAATAGATATATCAAGTATCCTCTTTTTCCTTGGAATTTTACTTGCTGTATCAGCACTTCAATCGTCCGGAGTTTTGAGACAATTAGCGGAATTCACTATTAACCATATAAAGAATCAGTATATTACCGGTTCGCTTTTTGGAATTACCTCTGCTTTGATAGATAATGTCCCATTGGTTGCTGCCGTACAGGGTATGTTTAGTTTGGAAATATTCCCGACCGACCACGTTTTTTGGGAGTTCATTGCTTTAACTACAGGAACCGGAGGAAGTATCATTATTATCGGATCAGCAGCAGGGGTAGCCGCCATGGGAATCGAAAAGATTGATTTTTTTTGGTATTTAAAAAATATAAGCTGGCTTGCTTTCATCGGATTTTTATCGGGAATATTTATCTTTCTCATGCAACAATGGTTTACAGGATAATAAATGCATCCTGCAATAGGAATATAATTTAATGGTAAAATAATTTTGAATTCCGTTCCCCTGCCAAGTTCGGATTTAACATCAATATTTCCCTTGTGCAGGCTGACACATTTTTCGACAATCGTCAATCCAATTCCGTTCCCTTTGATTTGTGATGTGTTTTTACCACGAAAGAAAGGCTGGAAAATATTTTTTAAATCCGCCGGATCAATTCCGACGCCATGATCTGTAAACACTATCTCTACAGATTTTTCTGAAAATAATACATTAGCAATTACTTTTTTATCATCAGAGAACTTGCATGAATTTTCAATCAGGTTCAGAAAGAATTATGTCAATACATGAACCCAAACAACCACAAAGGTATCCGGTTCTGGTAACCAATTTCAGTATTGTCCAATGCGATAAATGAATCAGGAATATCTGCAATTTGTTTCTTGTTTTTATTTTTTTCGCCAATCTCAAATGTATATTGACCATTCACCAGGAAATCACCTTTTTCAGTATAGTTCAGTTTATGAACATTTGAAAGTTGGTTGTTGAAAAAGCTTTCCCTGACACTACCTGTGTTTGCATTTTCGGGAGCAAGTGCATACAACAGATTAGGATGATGAAGATAAATCTTTTCAGGTTTTTGCAACTGACTGATTCCCATGGTGTCACTGTGGAGCAGGTTAATGATTTTTGCATCAGCAAGATAGTTCAGAAATTGTATGATGGTATTCCTTGATATTCCGGTTTTTTCACTTAATTTCAAGATATTTGGTTTAAATGGGACTGAAGTGGCAAGTACATACAGAAGCTTTTTAAGTTTATCAATGCTTGGGAAGCTAATATCTTCAGTATAAGGAAGGTCAACCTCAAGTACCAGGTTTATCGATTGTGATAATTTTATGTGATATGAATCCCGGTTTTCCATAAAATATGGGAAGTAACCAACTTTCAGATAGTCATTAAAAAGCTGAACAGGTTTTATTCTCCTGATAATGTCCCTGCTGATCTGAACATGATCAGTTAAAATATTGTTCAATTTCACAATATCAAAATCTTCCTTGTTATTTAGTTTAATGTACTCTCTGAAAGACAGTCCGTACATTTCATAGATCACTGCCCTGCGGCTCAGGTCAGCCTGTGATTTACCAAGGTGTAAAATTGAAGAACCTGTATAGATGATTTTCAAATCCGGATGATCGTCATATATATTTTTTATCTCCTGTGACCAGTTTCGGTAATGGTGTACTTTATCTAAAATTAGATATACACCTCCATTTTTCACAAAAAGATCAGTAAAATCAACCAGCCTGTTAGCCGAAAACCAAATATCGTCAAGACTTACATAAACTGTCCTATGGTCAGATGGAAGGTGTTTTTTTATATACTGAAGTAACAATGTAGTTTTACCTACACCCCTGGCACCCTTAATACCAATCAGCCGGTTGTTCCAGTCAATTTGCTTTTCAATATCCCTGATAAAAGTTGTATCAACTCTATCAATTTTTTTCAGAAACTTTTCTCTGATATTTTCCATTATTGCTATTTTGAAAAAGCAAAATTACAAATTATTTGCTTTTTACAAAAAGCAATATAAAAAGGTTCACTCATTATCTCAATAGCTTTTTCTTCCTATACTATTCAGAATTAATTTCTTCTCAGTATAAACACCTCTTTGTTTGGGAGCTGGGGGTCGTCAGTTCGAGTCTGACCTCCCCTACCTGATCCGCCGCGGCGGACAGCCACTTACAGAGTAAAAATTGTAGGTGGCTTTTACATTTGAAACATTATTTGCATATCTAATGATCCAATAGAATTTTTTATTATAATGTTAATTGTTTCATTATCTTTGCAGTCCATTTTTACACAGGATTACTTCATTATTAATTTAAGCAATCTGCCAGTCGGCAGAACCCAATCAGCCTGCAAAATAAGAGTGGAATAATATTATGATTACATTTGAAGAAATGGGCTTACAACCCGGTTTATTAAGATCGTTAAAAGAACTTGGATTTGAAGAACCCATGCCAGTGCAGGAACAGGTAATTCCTGCCATTTTAGGAAGCACCCGCGATATCATTGCCCTTGCCCAGACAGGCACAGGAAAGACAGCCGCCTTTGGCCTGCCCCTGATCCAGAATACCGATATCAATGAAAAAATCCCGCAGACGCTTATCCTTTGCCCCACGCGTGAATTATGCATGCAGGTTGCCGGTGATCTGAGAAACTATGCCCGTTATACACCGGGCTTTTCAGTGGTATCCGTCTATGGTGGAACGAGTATTGACCAGCAGATCAACGATCTGAAAACTGGCGCCCATATTATCGTAGCAACTCCCGGTAGAATGAACGATATCATCCGCCGTAAAAAGGTCAATCTAAATGCTATACGTTCATTGGTATTAGATGAGGCCGACGAAATGCTCAACATGGGATTCCAGGAAGAACTGAATGCAATACTCGAATGGATACCAAAAAAACGCCGGGCTTTTCTGTTTTCCGCCACCATGCCTGCCGGAGTGGCCCACATTGCAGCCAATTACCTGAACAATGCGCAGGAGATCAGCATAGGTACCAAAAATGCCGGCGCCGATAATGTCAGGCATTTCAGTTACATGGTGAAAGCTTCCGACCGTTATCTGGCACTTAAACGCATTGTTGATTATTACCCCGAAATATATGGTATTATTTTTTGCCGTACCCGCGAGGAGACAAAAGACGTAGCCGAAAAACTCATGAAAGACGGTTATAATGCCGATGCACTGCATGGTGACCTAAGCCAGCCACAACGCGATAATGTGATGAAACGGTTCCGGACAAGGTTTCTGCAGATACTGGTTGCTACTGATGTAGCTGCCCGCGGACTGGATGTGGACGATCTCAGCCATGTGATCAACTATAACCTGCCTGACGATCCGGATATTTATACTCACCGGAGCGGACGTACCGGAAGGGCCGGTAAAAGCGGCATCTCAATCTCACTCATACAATCAAGGGATAAAGGTCAGATTTCCATTATTGAAAAAAACCTCCGCAAAAAAATTGAACCCCGCCAAATACCCGGTGGAAGGGAGATTTGCGAAAAACAATTGTTTCGCCTGATCGATAATATGGAGAATGTAAAAGTGAATGAATCGGAGATCGACGATTTTCTTCCGGTCATTTATAAAAAACTCCATGAAATGTCCCGCGAAGATATTATCAAGCGATTTGTTTCCACTGAATTTAACCGCTTCCTCGATTATTACCGCTTTGCTCCCGACCTGAACATCAGTGTATTTGATCACGGAAAGAAAAGAACTGGTCCAGGCCGGGATGGAAACCGTGAAGGCGGTAAAACAAACTGGATAAAAATCAGGATCAATGTGGGTGAAAGAGATAATGTCACCACCGCCAAACTGCTCAGGCTGATCAGTGATAACACCAGAAAGAAAAAGATAAGGATAGGAAAAGTAAGTATCAGGAGATCTGATTCTTTCTTTGATATCGAAGACAATAACCTGGATCTGATCACCCGTTCATTTAAAAGTTCACGGCTTGATGGCAGAGATGTCTCGGTTTCGGTGTACCAAAAATAGTGAATGGTGAGTAGTGAATGGTGAATGGTGATTCGCCTGAGGCGGGTGAATGGTGAATAGTGATTTGTGAATGGTAATTTGGAAGAGAATATGGACCATAAAGATTTGGATATTTGGAAAGAATCAATGCTTTTGGCAAAGGAGATTTATCTTTTAACAGGCAGTTTCCCAAAAGATGAATTTTACGGGATAACTTCACAAATCAGGAGAGCCGTTGTTTCTATCCCTTCAAACATTGCTGAAGGTGCAGCACGAAACAGCGATAAAGAATTCATTCAATTTCTTTATATTTCACTTGGTTCCCTTGCTGAAACAGAGACTCAAATGCTATTAGCTCATGATTTGGAATTAATTAATAATCTTGATTTTCTGCCAAAAATAATAATGATCAAAAAGAAAATTCTCGGCCTGATTAAATATCTGAAAAACAAAAAAAAATAAATAATCACAATTCACTCCCCACCATTCACCACTGACCATTCAACATTCACCACTCAACATTCACCACTCACGATTCACCACTCACCATTCACCACTCACCATTCACCATTCACCACTCACCATTCACCACTCACCATTCACCACTCAACACTCACCATTCACCATTCACCACTCACCATTCACCATTCACCATTCACCACTCACCATTCACCATTCACCATTCACCATTCACCACTCACTACTCACCATTCACCATTCACCATTCACCATTTCCTTTCTGTCAAATATCTTCCCCACGGGGTACAAATTCATTTTCGAATCGTGGTAGGGTGATTTGTTGTAAAACCAGTTGAGGATTTCCCTCTGGCTGGCAGCAAAGTGCTTATCATTTGCCTTCTTTTCTTCGAATTCTTTTTTCAATCCGGGATCTTTTGCAAGCATGTCCCTGGCAATGCCTTCCATCACATAGGATTCAGCGTATTCTTTCTGTTCAAAAATGGCATCAAAAAATCCCCAGTGAAGGAAAGAATAATCTGATGCAGGTTCCAATATGTAAGCTACAAGCCTGGCAGTGCTTTGGTTCATATCAATGATGGCCGAACCTGCCGGGTAACTGATCACCGTTTCGATGCTGTCCATCTGAACCTGGAGCGGGTGCCTGCCTTCATAGGGTTTTTCCTGCCACTTCGGATCATGAAAGATCCAGGTCTTGACTTTGATGTTGCGTACTTGTTTCAGGGTATGAACAGATACACCGTGCAATTTCAGTTTTCCGATCACTGCTGTCCATTCGGGCGGAATAATATATCCCTCGGGCAGGTTAGCAGAAGTAGTCACCACCGTATTATTAAAGAAAGGTATCCTGAAATCCTTTTTGTTTTTGCTGTACTTTATCCAGGATCCGCCGGTAAGATCGCTTTTAACATCCGAATATTCAAAACCTTTGAAATCCATCATCACACTGTCGGTTTTTGATTCATCAAAACCGAGGGGAAATTTTTCCTTTCTGAAGCCGGCGCCGGCACACCTGGTATCAGCAGCGGCTTCGAGCGTTTGCAGCGTTTTGTACTCCTTATTCACAATACTTAAGGTAGTCTTCAGCATTTCATAAGTTCCGTTCACCCTGGTTTTGTAATCTTTGAGCATATGAGTCTCGATGAGAAGTCCTGTGCGGTTTCTCACTGCCGTATAACCCGTTGAAAGAATCGGAGGCGACACACCAGCCTCCAGCCCGCTGCGCAGATCATTCCAGTCACGGAAATTAATATAGGGGATCAAAGGAAAACCGGCGGCATTCATGCTCGTTTCCGCTTCTTTCAGGTAGACATCTTTTTGCCATGCAGTCAGGTCTTTGTCCGTGTTTCCATAGTTTTCAAGGCCATAAGTAACCACATACTGGTAATCTGCACCATCTGTGGTATGACAATCGACAAAAAATTCAGGCAGCCATTGATTGAACAGCTTTAGCCAGCATTGCATTTCAGGAGCATCTGCTTTAATGTAATCACGGTTCAGGTTCAGGTCCTGCGCAGTGACCCTCCATCCCATTTCTTCGGGACCATTTTGGTTGATGCGGTTGTATGGTCCGAAACGCTCATGTCCGTCCACATTGAAAATCGGTATGAATAATAGAGTGACATGATCCAGCAATTCAGGGTATTTATGATCAATGATTATATCCCTGATCAGGCACAGCCCGGCATCCTTGCCCTCGCATTCACCTGCATGAATACATGCCTGTACCAGAACAACTGCATTGCCTGATTTCCTTACTTCCTCAGGAGTGAAATGCCCGTTTTTATCAACAATCAGTATGGGTAAGGCTCTTCCCTGGGGACTGATCCCAAAATCAGTAAACTTTACCTGGGTCGAAGCAGAATCAAGCTTCCTGCAAAACTCAACCGTCTCGTTGTAGCGGGGAGTTTTCTTACATGCTGACATCTCGTAATAAGTCAGCCATTTGTTATCCTGGGAATACAAAACCTGAACAGTAACCAGGCAGAAATAAAAAATAATAATCCTTTTCAACATAATAGGCATTAGGCAATAGGCATTAGGCAATAGGCACTAGGCATTAGACGTGTGGCAAAAGTAAACATTCTATTATTAGATTATCATTTTGAATTACGATTTACGATTTACGATTTACGATTTACGATTTATGACTTATAACTTATAACTTCAGTTCTCCTGACTTCTCGCAGAAATAGGTATTTGTCTGCTTATGGAAATTGTTTTTTTCAAATACTAAAGCTTAGAAAACTAATAATGATATTTTATGGCCCCTGGGCGGAAAGTTGGAGGATTTCCGCCTCAAATGAAAATTTGCGGGCTTCGCACAGCAGGAGGCAGCCCCTTAACGGCGGATCAGAAAACATCCATATTGATAAAACTATATGATCCGCCGAAAAGGGATAAGCTGCCTCAGAGCAAATTTTCCTTAGAATTCCAGAAAATTATTTGCAGCGGAGACTTTTCTTTGGCTACTTTCTTTTGGTGGCTGCAAAAGAAAGTAGTAATCAAGCACTTGGAAAAATATCAGAGAATACCATGTTAAGTTTAATCAATTATTTCAAAACTACAAACTATTTCAAAAATTGAATGTCATAAACCATTGTTTACAGCGAATGTAAAGCATTGTATATTAATGTGTAAATATATCGCAATAATGCATGTTAATTGCTTAATATTTTAGAATATGCCGTTTTTCCAGATTGCGATAATATTCAGTAAACCCCTATATTTAACATCAAGAAGTCAGGAGTTCTGA
>JAPLDU010000049.1:0-2647 GCA_026391255.1 Bacteroidia bacterium
TTATAACTTATGACTTATAACTTATGACTTACGACTTAATATTATGACCAGACTTACCAGCCTTAAATACCTTATTGTTCTGCTTGTTCCGGTTGTTTACCTGCTGCTGTTCTACATAGAACCGCGGGCTAAAAAACAGACAGGGGAAGGCATGCCCTACCTTTATTTCTCGGTAAAATGCACATCCGGGGTTAAGGTATTTGTGCTGTCCGGAGAAGATACCCTGATCAAAGAAAAGCTTGTGCCCGGTATTGCCCGTATCATTGAGTACAAAGGAAAAATGGCAGACATTACTGCCCTGAGACTGGGAACTGAAGGTTTTAAACAAAATGACACATTATTTCTTTATTCTTTTAATTGTCAGAGGTATGACAGTATTTTTTCAGTGATACCGGCCAATACAGGGAATTGCTGCAAAACCGAAGTCAATGCTTTTATTTTAGATGGAAAAACTTTAACGTTCAATCAGGCAGGCGGATTTGGACTGAAAACCACCAGCCTGGCAAATGGAGGTAAAGATTTCATCCTGTTTTTTATCATCATTTCTCTCATTTTCTTTATTATTATTCTTGGGCTGAAACCTGAGATTCTTCTACTGGCCGGAAGCATTGCAGTGACCCTGCTGATCATGCTTGCCGTGAGGCTGGTACTTAAAGAACTGCCGGTAAATATGGTCATTGATATTAATGACAATAATGCCAAAGCCACCCTTTTTTGCAGTGAGAAAAATGATTTCAGGGAAAGTATTTCAAATAATTTTCAGTTCCTGGATAATAAACTTATAACAGAAGCATTGCTTTTTAAAATGCCATACATGCAATGCCAGTTTATCCTGAAACCGGAGATTCAGCATAATATCAATATTCTATGCAAATCGGGGATACTCAAAACCAGCCTTTCAGTCAACAAATGCAAGCCGGGTATGCTGGTAATCAATGATATGACAATAGACAGTAAAGGTATCATCAGGAGTACCGGTGATAAATGCATTGCAAAATTCAACAGCGCTGGTTTTATGGAAAAGATTCACTCGCTTAAGCAAACCGGGAAGGCCCTGATACTGATGATCCCATACCTGCAACTGCTCATTTTCCTGTTGCTGCTTAGATTAATAAAACCAGCTTCAGGGGCAGGCAGCATATTTATATATAGTTTCTTATCTGTGATCAGCCTGGTCATATTTCTGAGGCCCTTTCATGCTGACAAGCTGCTGATGGGTACAGAAAAAAGGCCGGCTGTCACTCCTCCTGTCATGACCATCAAAAATTTCAACAAATTCTTCCCGGTTCTTAACAATTATCTGAATGACCAGTTTCCTGACAGGCTTAAAATTATTTCACTTCATAACTATATTGAATATAAAATATTTAACACAGTTATTCAGAAGAGCAATATTGTTTATTTCGGCAAGGAAGGATGGCTGTTTTATATCTCAGAGAATGCCAAAGAAATGTACCAGAACATTCACCCATTTACCTTATCTGAACTGGAACAAATAGCAGGCAAACTGGTAAAACGTCATGACTGGCTTAAGAAGCAGGGAATCAGTTATTACATTGTTTTTCCTGCAAGCAAACCGTTTATTTATAATGATAAGTTAAATGCTGATATGCACCGGTTCGGCAAAAAATCAAAAAATGAACAACTGATAGACTACCTGAAAGCCAATACCAGCCTGAAGATCATTGACGTGGAAACACCGATCAGGGAAGCCCGCATCAAATATCGGCATGATGTCTATTTCACAAGTGATACTCACTGGAACTTTTACGGAGCTTATTTTGCGTACAAGGCAATCATTGACGAAATCCGCAGGGATTATCCCCAGGTACCACCTCCCGAACCCCTCGACAAAATCAAATGGAAAACGGAAGATAACAATTCGCCTGACCTGGCCCAGATGTTGTCGCTTTCTGATTACATCATCATGAAAGAGTACATTCCTTCCTATCCTGCATTTAACACATCGAAAATCTTACCAGATCCTGTTTTTCCCGAATTTAAATCCTGGCACACCATTGATGCAAGGAAATTTGATAATGATTCACTGCCGGTTTTGCTGATGAACAGGGATTCCTATAGTGATTACCTGATCCCTTATTTTTCCGGCCATTTCAGTCAGGAAATGTATCTTTTTTCCCAGGGTTTTTATCCTACCATTATTATGAAAGATAAACCCAACATTGTCATTTTTGAAATGCTTGACAGGTTTTTTTATAACCTGTTATCGCACTGACTACTAATTAGGGTCTGTCTTTAAAGTCAATGAAACTGATTTAAAAACAAGGATAAACGATTTTAGATTTCAGATTATCAGTTATTTCTAAAATCATAGTTCGTTAATCGATATTCATAAATTAAAAGTACTTTCTTTATCGACAAACACTAATTACTGTTACCTAATGCCTAATGCTAGTGCCTAGTGCCTAATGCCTAATGCCTAGTGCCTAGTGCCTAGTGCCTGTTGCCTAGTGCCTAAGAATTTCCACCGGGCGGACAAGGTAATCATGGCTGGTTGCGGTAATTCTGAGAAAGTAAATTCCCTTTTCAAATGAGGAGATATTCAGGACGACAGGGTTGCCATTAGCTTCAGAATACATGAGCAGTTTACCAATGGAGTTATACAATTCTACGGTAGATCGGAAGA
>JAPLDU010000049.1:2713-37375 GCA_026391255.1 Bacteroidia bacterium
CCTGGTTACTTACGGTGATTGACTGGCTGGTTGCTCCTGTTGACCAATGATAGGCAATTCCACCAACACCTGCATCCAGAGTGATGGATTGTCCGGCATCAATTAAGAAGGTATCAGCGCCCAGATTAACCACAGGCGAAGGTAACAAACTGATGATCCTGTTGTCACTGATTGTTCCGCAGTAATTAGTAACTGTCACTGAATAATCTCCGGCAGCTGTAATACTGATAGTCTGGGTATTCTCCCCTGTGGACCAGTGATAGCTTGATCCTGGGTGGCCGGCATCAAGGGTCAGTGAAGAACCGTTGCATATGGATGTATCGTTGCCCAGGTTGATTGCCGGGTCAAAAACCATCACCACAATGGTATCGCTCTTGGTCTGGCACTGATTGGTCACTGAAACGCTGTAAGTACCGGCATTGATGACCTGCAAGGTCTGTGAACTGGTTCCGTCAGACCATAAATAGCTTTGCCCGGGATTAGAAGCATTCAATAAAAGTTCGCTGCCGGGACAGATGATTGTGTCAGGCCCAAGGTTTACATTCAGTTGAATAACCTGGAGATTGATAAGATCTGAGTATGTACCGCAGGCATTGGTCACATCTACCGAATAGCCATCATTCTGTGTAACTGCAATGGACGATGTGGTTGCCCCTGTCGACCAGAAATAACTGCAATCGGTGCAGGGATAGCTGAGTAAATATCCGGGGCAAACAGTGGTATCATTTCCAAAATCAACAATCAGAGGATGGTCTGCTGTTATAATGACTTCGTCTGAGGCCGAACCACACTGGTTAGTCACTGTTACTCCGTAAGTACCTCCGGTGTTCACAGCCAGACCTGGTGAAACTGATCCGTTTGACCAGTGATAAGTTCCATCGGGAGTAGTGGCATCCAGTATAACAACCTGTCCATTACAAATGGTGGTATCATTCCCGATATGGACAACCGGAATATTTATCTGGGAAATATTGATATTGTCATGATATGAACCACATGAATTTGTAACAGTCAGAGAATAAGTACCGGGGTTGCTCACCACCATGCTCTGTGTAATTTGTCCGGTAGACCACAAATAAGTTGAACCGGGATAATTACCTGCATAAACTGTATCAGTAGAACCGGTACATACAAATTGGTCGGGGCCCAGGTCAAGAGTAATGGGACTTACAAAGGTGACAATTTTTGAATCGACTTCTAAACACAATCCTCTAGTGACAGAAACAGTATAAGTACCATTGGCAGTAACTGTAATGGTTGGTGTAATGGCTCCGGTTGACCAGTGATAAGTAACCGATGGATAGCCTCCAAGAGGAGTTGTTGCATTTATAGTCACCGGTGTGGAAGAACAGACATTCAACATATCAACACCAAGGTCCAGACCTAAATTGTTATAGTGAACCGTTATGGAATCAGAATAAGATCCACAGACATCGGTGGCGATAACCCAGTAAGTGGCTGGTTTATCAACAAGGTAAGTGGCTGTGGTGGCAACATTTCCGGTCAGGCTGTTGTGCCAGCTGTAAGTAGCGCCGGCATTCCCGCCATTATTCGAGGCATCGAGCAATAATGTGCCATCTGAACATAGAGTGGTATCCGGACCGAGATTTACATATACAGTTGAAGGCTGAAAAGCAACCTGCACTGTGGAAGGCGAACTTACACATCCGTTAGCTGTTGCAATACAAGTATAAGTACCGGCATTGGCCTGGGTAAAACTGCTGAGTGTCGGGTTTTGTACTGAAGACGAATAGCCGACGGGACCTGTCCAGTGATAAGTGGCGCCCGCCAGGGCAAAAGCGGTAAGAGATAATGTTCCGTTTGTGCAAACCGGGCTGTTTGAAGTGAGCGTAGGAGCCGGAGGTATTGATGTTACCTGGAAATCAAGAATTCCATTCGGAGCAACATTTCCGCAAAGATCAGTCACTGTGTCAACCAGATTCAGGCTGTATGAACCGTTAGTACTAATAGCCGGCGAGAATACAATGGTAAATACCTTCTCCTGGTTACCACCTAAAGTACATGCATTCCCTGATACCGATGAAATAGTATAAGGACCACCAGGGCCCGTAAGCGTAAAATCGGTGGACTGAACGGTGCTGCACAGGACTTTTTCTGAAAACTGAAATGTGATAGATGTTGTGCCACAGGTTATGGTAGAAGTGATACTGTCAATCCAGGGACTTACATCATCAAAAATAGTGGCTGTGGAGTTTGAAAAGTTAATGGTATAGCCATATTGGGAAGCAGTCCAGTTATCAATCATCATAACGTAAGTTCCACCTGCAAGCACAGGTATGTCCTGGTTCCACTCCGGGCCATTTGTATCACCGGGACCATTGCTGTTCCCGACTCCACCCATGGCAGTGCTTGCCCCCGTAGGCCCGTTATATCCCGATAATGAACCCCACGAATTACAACTGAGGGGATTAATTGTATTATTCTGAATATCGGCACAGGAAGCATTGGTAATATCCCAGACTCCCCAGTCATAATCATCGGCCATGTTGTTGGGAGTAATAGAAAAGACAAGAAAACCTGATGTCTCAGCAGTAAAAATGTACCAGACCGAGTTATTTTCACCGTCAAGGCAGGTACTGCCAAAATACCCTATTTCACTATAGTTTCCTACGCCGGTATAAGAGTTGACCGTAGAATAAATATTCTGACAGATGGGAATGGCTCCAAGGCAGTCCTGAACCGTCGGTACCTGAGAATACACCTGGCCTGATAATCCGGTTGCCAATAGTAAAATGTTAATATATTTCATGTATGTATATTTCAATAGAATTAATTCTCTTAATTGTATACAACTTATTTATTTAGACAAACCGGTCTGACAAAAAGCTGCCCGTTTACCAGCACTATTTTTAAGATATAGACTCCATTTGGTAAATTGGTTGTATTTAAAGTCGCAATTTCCTGTCCCGGAGTTGCAAATATAAGCATCTGTCCAAGACAATCAAACAATTCAATCTTACCAATTTTTATATTTTTCGATGATACCTGAAATTTATCTTTTGCAGGATCGGGAAAGATGACAACTGAAGTAGGGCTATCCACTGACTGAATCCCTGTTTTAACTGCCACGTATACCTTAGCAGCTGTCTGACAGCCATTGGCTGCCGTCACTGTAACATAATAGTATCCCTGGTCATGGGTCGTGATGGTCTGGGTAGTCGCTCCTGTTGACCAATAATAACTTACATTGCCGTACCCAGCATCGAGCATGACATTTTCCTGTGGTTGTATCCAAATTGTATCCCCGGCAAAATCAACAACCGGCGAAGGTAATTCACTGATGAGTATTATATCCGATAAATTTCCGCAATAATTTGTTACTGATACCGAATATGTCCCCGCCTCATTAATTCCTATGCTCTGGCTGCTTGCACCTGTTGACCAGATGTACTGCGAACCGGGATGACCTGCATCCAGAACCAGACTTGCGCCTTCGCATAATGTGGTATCATTCCCTAAATTCAGGTTATTATCAAATACATTTACCACGATTGTATCCCAAACTGTACCGCAGAGGCTGGTCACTGCCACATCATATTCACCCGGCATATATACATCGATGGTCTGTGTGAATGAATTAGTAGACCAGTAATAATAGCTTCCCGGGTTACCGGCATCAAGCGTTAAGTGACTACCTTCACAGATAGTGGTATCAGGTCCCAGGTTTACCGACATCTGTATCAGTCCCAGGCTGATCATATCCGTGTATGTTCCGCAGGCATTGGTCACATCCACTGAATAAATATCCGGTTCATTGACCACTATGCTTTGGGTGGTTGCCCCGGTTGACCAGTTGTAGCTTGCTCCGGGGTAACCGGCATCTAAAACCAGTACGCTTCCGCACTGATTAGTGACCGTAACCACATAATTACCGCTACTTGTCACAGAGATGGCAGGTGCATCAGAACCTGTTGACCAATGATAGTTTTGTGATGAATTACCTGCAGTCAGAACGACCATATTACCTGAACATATCGTCTGGTCCGGACCAAGATCAACCACAGGTGTTGATATTTGATTCACCGTTACCTGACTGCTGACCTGACCACAGGCATTGCTCACAGTCACCGTATATGTTCCCGGATTTGTAACAGTTATCGCCTGAGTATTCAGTCCGGTAGACCAATGATAAGCTGCTCCGGGATTACCGGCATTTAAAACCAGTACGCTTCCCGCGCAAATTGCCGTATCCGTTGGAAGGATCACTATTACAGGTGTATCAAAATGAACCTGCACGGTATCCACATCGCTGCATTGTCCAAGGCTCACTGTTACTGAATAAATTCCATTCTGAGTAACCGTGATGGCCGGTGTAAACTGTCCGGTTGACCAATGATAATTAGTAGTACCATAGATCGTATTCACATAAGTAGCATCCAGAACCTGAGAACCAGTTCCTAGGCATAAACCTGAAGTAATGTCATTTCCAAGGTCAGCTACCACATTGTTATAATGAACCACGATCTGGTCGGTTGCGGTTCCGCAACTTGCCTGGGTTACCGTTACTGAAAAGGTGCCGGGCTTGTCTACCAGCATAGTAGGCAAACTGCTTACAGTGTTGCCGGTACTTATATTGGCTGTCCAGTGGAAACTGCAATTCTGATTATATGATAAGTCATAACTGATGGTGGCATTGGTACACAAGGTAGTATCAGCCGGGCCGAGATTCACGAAAGGTGTTGCACCTGCCAGCGTAATCACCACTGAATCGGTAAGTGTGCAACTACCGGCTACAGCCTGTACTGAAAAAGTACCACCGGTTGATACGGCAATAGTCTGTGTTGTTGCACCATTGTTCCACAGGTATGAGTCTTTTCCGATACCGGCATCGAGGATAACGGTATCACCCTGGCAGATGGTGTGGTCAGGTCCCAGGTTCAGGCTGCTGAAATCAGAGAAATAACCATACCGGCATCCGCCTGAAGAAGTTCCATGTATAACACCCATGTGAAATAATCCTCCTGTATTCCTGATCAGGCTTCCGGTACCAACAGAAATTTGTGCTGTGGAAAATAACAACTGTGCCGTGACCCATTGATTAGAAGTTCCGGGAACAACAGTAAAGGCTGATGCCGGGACTAAAGTTGAACTGCCATTGAGTATAAAATCACCCTGGAAACCGTTTTTTGTCATCAGGTTCATGTAAAAGGGTTCATCTACCGAACGGGTAAAGCCAATCTGGTACGAACCCGTACATTCGATGGACGGAAGCAATGAATAGCCAAGTTCACAGCCAAAACCCGACAGATGCAGAACATAAGCAGGGTTTGAAGTTACCACATATGTTGAAGCTGCAGTTATGTCGAGTGTATAGGTTGCACCTGTATTGATAGTTGCAATTGGTACTGAACCACCATTTATAAAAATCGATGTATTATCCTGGGTTGCCAGCACGAATGCTTTTTCTATGTTGTTATTTAACATACCTTTCATCACAATGTACTGTGTCCCTATAATATCCACAGGTACAATCTGGTCACCTCCAAGATCTGCACAACCTCCCCAGAAAGTTCCGGCCATCAGGTCATCACAAACAGTCACAGCTACCGGCTTATCAGACATTACCTTTGATCCTGCCGGATGCTGGTTTGCCGCCTGGCTGACTGCCCTTGCTGTGTAGGCCTGTCCTTTATTCAGCATTATATTATAGGCCACACCAGCCACATGTCCCACCACATCATGTGTAGGTGTAATGTTTACCGTGGTATTATCTTCGGTGGCAACGATCTCAAAGGAACTATAGGGTAATGGATTATACGACGGCGAGTTATCGGTAAATGTCTGAAAAGGGGTATAAAACAATGTTCCGAGGGCATTTTTCCCATTCATTTCAAAGATTTCCGGATTACAATAACAATAGGTGCTGGCTACCTCATAATAACAGGAAATCAAAGCCGTGGCCGAAATTTTAAAACCATAATTCAACACAGTATTTGGCGGAGCGCATTCCACGGTACTCAGAAATGCAGACAAGTCAACAGATGAAGAACTATTGGAGGGTAAATTAACTATAATAGGTGTGAATGAAGCATTGGCAGGCTGACTAATCGTTACAACCGAAGCCTGGTTAAGTGTTGATATCCTGAAGTATATCGGGATATCAAAATTTGCACTGCCATTGCTCGAAACATCGGGAGCCGCAAACCAGAACTCAGTATCTGTCTGACATATTCCCCTAATAGTCAATATAATAAAAAATATTAAAAAAAATACTGATAAGGCATATTTTTGTTTCATGTGCAACTGTTATTTTGTCAATATGTCTCTAAGACGAAGAATTTTCTCAAAGTAAGTGTCAAAATTAAAATAAATCTTCATTTTCATAATTTAACAAAATGATCATTACCTTTGTTTTCAGATATTGTGATGATATATAAATAGAGTCTGTCCATAATATTCAATATTTTGATAAACGAATATCGATTAACGATTTTAGATTTCTGATGTTATCACTAAATCAGATAATTACACTTACTTCATAAATCAGAAATCGTTGATCCTTGTTCTTAAATCAAAAAAGAATGATTTTAAAGACAAATACTAAAAATACATTAAATGATGAAAAATCGTTTCTTCCTGAGTCTGATCGCATTTGTTATGGTTTTATCAGTAGACGCACAATGTCCGGGTTGTATGGCTAATCTCAGTTGTGGTGTGGGATCGGTGGAACCTGCCATATGTCCTGATACATTGCCGGGTGGAACAGTGTTACAAAATTACAGCCAGGATATCACTTTTTTCCTGCCCCACCAGGTGCCATACAATGTGCCGAATATTGGCCTGGTTAATATCACTGTTACCTGGGTTCTGATCAATAGTATCAGCGGGCTGCCCTTCGGTTTGCAATGGCAGTCAGGTTCATCAAATAATACATTTTATCCCAGCAGTAATCCGCCCGCTTCAGAATATGGTTGTATCCGCATTTGCGGCACACCACTTGAAGCCGGAACATTCACTGTGACTGCTTCAATTACAGCACACGGAACATATGGCCTGATCAGTCAGAACCAGAACTTCACATATAATATTCCAATGGTGATATCTTCCACATCCGTAAGTTCGACCTTTTCTATGAATCCTTCGACCGGCTGCGGCCCGACCCTGGTCAGTTTTACCACCCTTATTGCCAGTAACGGAAATACAAATTATCATTATGCATGGAATTTCGGCAACGGTAATTCCAGCTCTGTTGAAAACCCGCCTGCTCAGACTTACACAGCTCCCGGTCAGTATATCGTAAGCCAGGTGACTTCAATAGTCAACCAGCAAAATTTGTCCGATACCGTACACTTCTCCAGTTCCGACACGGTAATTATTAATGCAATTCCTGCTATTTCATTAGATAACGATATGAATGTCACAAGTATGAATACATATACCCTGGAAGCAGGCCCGGGATATGCAAATTATCTCTGGTCGACTGGCGCCAGTACAGAATCTATCACAGTATCAGTATCAGGAACCTATTCAGTGACGGTTACTTCCGTCAATTCCTGTACAGCAAGCGATGACATCAATATAATTTTCGGAAGTTCAGAAATAGCCCTTGTCGGAACCGATGTATCCTGCATGGGCCTTTCAGATGGCGCTGTGGACCTGACAATCATTGGCCCCGGGCCTTATACTTACCTCTGGTCAAACCAGGCCACAACCCAGGATATCAGTGGCATTCTGCAGGGTAGTTACTCAGTAACTGTTTTCCAGGGAAGCATTCAGGCATATGTTCAGAATATCACCATCAATGTTCCTCCATTCCTGAACCCTCAGTTTTCAATTACTGATGCCGGTTGCCAGAGCTGTACCAATGGTGCTATTAATATGACACTCACCGGAGGTGTTCCGCCTTACATGTTTGGCTGGTCAAACGGTGCATCTACTGAAAATATTTCCGGTCTGACACCCGGAACTTATCATATTTACATTCTCGACAGCCATAACTGTTATACCTACGATAATATAACCGTTGGCTATGCCAGCGCTGTCACCCAATATATCAATCTTCCAGCCGGTTGGAGCATGTTTTCAACATATATTGATCCGGCTGACCCGGCTATCAATTACCTCTTTGCAGCTATCGTAAACCAAACCGTTATTGTTAAATCCGGCGACGGACTTGTTTTCTGGCCCCAGTATGGTGTGAACAACATAATCAACCTGGTGATTGGCAAAGGATACCAGATAAAAATGACCAGCTCCCAGGTTCTTCCCGTTACCGGACCGGATGTTGTCCCTGAAGACACGCCTATTCCCCTGCCTGCAGGCTGGAGTATCATTGGCTACCTGAGACAAAACCCTGGTTTGATTGCAAATATTATGTCTCAGGCAACAAACAATCTGATCATTGTAAAAAATGGCTCCGGCAATGTATTCTGGCCTCAATTCAGTTTGAACAATATAATCAATATGAATCCCGGCGAAGGATACCAGCTGAAAATGACCTCGGCATTTGTGCTTACTTACCCTGCAAACTGATTTGCTGCAAACAGGTAAAATTTATAGTGCTGTTTGATTTTAATATTTGAATTCCTGTTGTCCGGTAAAAATAACAAAACAAATCTTAGTTTCCTCGCTACACTTCGTTTCGCTCGGAATGACAAGCATTTAAGAGGTGGAAGAGTGGGGTCACTGAAGGCTTCGCCTCCCGTAACCCCACTCCTTAATAAATCAACAGAACAGCTTGTCATTCTGAGCGAAGCGAAGAATCTCAAACATTTAACCGGACAACAATGATTTGAATTATTAGCACATACCACGGAAACACAGAGAACACGGAGTGCCACGAAGATTGTGTATTGACGACTTTCAGAATTTCTCTGTGTTTCTCAATGCTCTCTCCCGAAAAATCGGGACAAGCTGTGCCTCCGTGGTTATTCAAAATTTCCTTAGACGCTTAGGAAACATAACTTACCAACATGTTGTCGCTAATCTTATTCCCGTGAAACGGATATGATTTTCAAATTTTCAAATTAATTTAGTTTCTTTAATTGCTGTTGTTAAAATTATCCGGATTTTCAAATCCATTTATTCTTTTACTAAATTTGCATGATTTTTAATAATATGTTAATAAAATCCATATTTTTCCCGCAACCTGACCGGCAATAATAACGTCATAATATATTAAATACCATAATTTTATGAAAAAATTTACTTTACTGTTTTCTTTATCATTGATTTTTATTGCATTAGTATCAGCTACCAATCCTAAAGAAATCAAACTGAATGCAAATTCCACCGGTTTAAAAGTGATCAGCAGTAATGAAACGTCATTAACTGTAAGTGTATCCCTTGAGTCAGTAAAATTCATTGATGTTAACAGTAGTGCAGGCGTTTTTGCCGAAATTATTTCAGATGGTTTAGTCAAACCGGTAAATTACGGAATGCCTGAGTTACCTATGGTCAGCAGGCTGATTGAACTGCCTTATGGCGCTGATGCCGATATCACTGTGAATAATTACGACGAAAAAGATTATTCATTACAGGATTATGGTATCTCGGAAAAAATATTTCCCACACAGCCCTCCATTTCAAAAAGTGAGGATCCCTCCCATATCGTATTCCAGTACAATTCTGCTTTCTACGCAATTGATCAGTTCAGCCCAAACGGGGTGGCAACTGTAAAATCCCTTGGAATCATGCGAGGTGTTAGTATCGGGAGGCTAGAAATAATGCCATTCCGTTACAACCCGGTAACCAATACCCTGAAAGTTATTAACAACATTACACTGACAGTTCATTTCAGGAACGGAGATATTTCAACCACCAACCAGATGAAGGAAAAATTCTATTCTCCATTTTATACGAATACTTTTAAATCACTGATCAATTACAAACCACTGACAACAAAGAATCTCATCACTGTTGCCCCGGCTAAATATGTAATTGTTTCTGATCCAATGTTTGAAACACAATTACAGCCTTTTATTCTATGGAAAACAAAAAAAGGATTTAACGTAATTGCAGCTTATACCAATCAGCCGGAAGTAGGCACTACCAGCACTTCCATAAAAAGTTACCTGGCGAACCTTTATAACAGCGCTAGCTCATCCGATCCTGCACCGTCATTCATTTTGCTGGTTGGCGATGTTGCCCAGATACCGGCATTTGCAGGCACACAGGGAAGCCATTTTACCGATTTATACTATGCAGAATATACCAGTGATTTTTTTCCTGAAGTTTTTTATGGAAGATTTTCAGCTTCCACCGCAGAAGATCTGCAACCACAGATAGACAAAACCCTCGAATACGAACAATATCTGATGCCGGATCCTTCATTCCTGAACGAGGTGGTAATGATCGCCGGTGTGGATGCAACAAATGGGCCGCTCTACGGCAACGGCCAGATCAATTACGGAACCACCTATTATTTTAATTCCACTTTTGGAATAACATCACATACGCACCTTTATCCCAATTCAGGGAATGATGTTGCACAGATCATCAGTGAAGTAAGCAATGGCTGCTCCTTTGCCAATTATACTGCCCATGGTTCTGAAACTGGCTGGTATAATCCCGCCTTTTCGGTCAGCGATGTGGCAACACTGCATAATATCCACAAATATCCGCTGATGGTTGGAAATTGCTGTCTGTCCAACACATTTGACTATCCTGTTTGTTTTGGTGAAGCGCTGTTAAGGGCTCCAAATGCAGGCGCCATCGGCTATATCGGCGCTTCCAACAGTTCTTACTGGGATGAAGATTACTGGTGGGGAGTCGGCGCCAGGGCAACTATTGTCACAAACCCGACCTATTCGGCAACACAATTGGGCTCATACGACTGCATGTTCCATGCAAACGGTGAACCGACCAGCAGTTGGTTCATTACCAACGGACAAATGGTACAGGCCGGTGACCTTGCAGTTACGCAAGCTAACAGTTCCCTTCAAAATTATTACTGGGAAATATATCACCTGATGGGCGATCCCTCACTGATGACCTATTTCTCTGTACCTCCTGCCATGACAGCAAACTTTTATTCAGCCGTACCTGTCGGAACCAGTTCATTGACGGTCAGTACGGAACCATATGCCTATATTGCCATCTCGAAAGACAGTGTTCTTCTTGCTGCCCAGATGACCGATGCGACCGGGATTGCCACACTTACCTTCTCACCATTTAATTCTATTGGTAATGTGCTTGTGGTGGTCACCAAACAAAACCGTCAGCCTGTATTTGACACTTTACATGTGATCACTTCCGATCTGCCGTTTGTTATTTACAACAGCTTCTCTATCGATGATGCCGAGGGTAATAATAACGGCCTTGCTGACTTTAATGAGCAGTTCAAACTAAATGTAGTGATAGGTAATCTCGGAACTATTGATGCTGCTGATGTTACCGCTGTTCTATCCACTGCTGATCCGGATATTACAATAATTAACAATACCCTGGCCTGCGGTAATATTGCCGGAAACGCCAACCTGACATTCAATGATGCTTATGAATTAAAAGTTGCAGAATATGTCACCGACCAGCACCAGGTAACTTTCACTATAACAATTACAGATAATGCAAGCAATCAATGGGTTTCTTATTTCAATTTCAAACTGAATGCCCCCGTACTTTCTGTAAACAACGTAGCATTCAATGATTCAGTGGGTGGAAACGGGAATCACCATTTCGATCCGGGTGAATCAATCCTGATCAGCAATTCAAACCTTAACAATGGACATGCTATTTCATCTCAGGCAGTATGTACTTTGTCAACAACCTGCCCGTATGTGACGATTGTTGAAGCAGCTTATCCATTAGGCCCGCTGGGCATTCCATCTTCCACCCTGAGTAATTACATCATCATCATTGATCCTTCTACACCCGTAAATACTAATGTTGACCTGACATTTACCCTGGCTGCCGGTAGTTATACGGCCGCAATAACATTGAACAAAAAAGTTGGATTGACGGTCGAAGACTGGGAAACAGGTGGCTTCACAAGTTATCCCTGGCAGCAGTCGGGAACTTTACCCTGGATGGTGACCAGTGACGAATTATACGAAGGTAACTATGCTGCACATTCAGGAGCCATCACCGATGACCAGAACTCTATCCTCTCAATTACCATACAGGCCAACCAGGACGACAGCGTTTCATTTTACAGGAAAGTATCGTGCGAACAGGGAGTTTCCGGTACTCCTTATAACTGGTACGACAACCTCGAATTCTTTATTGACAATGTTTCCAATGGCAAGTGGGACGGCGAACAGGACTGGTTGAAAGTGATCTATCCCGTTACAGCCGGGTCACACACCCTGGAATGGGTCTATACCAAAGATCAATCAGTATCAGCCGGCCAGGACCGTGCCTGGATTGATTTCATCCAGTTTCCTTCAGCCGGAACATCAACCAATAATGATCCTGTTTTCACCTCCCAGGGAGATACTGTGGCCTGTAAGAATAATATTTATACATACCACATCACAACGTCTGATGCCGATGCAGGCGATGATCTGGCCATTACCTGTGTTTCCAAACCCGGATGGATGACTACATTCACTGATAACGGAGACAAAACGGCCATTCTGCAGGGTACTCCTTCGGATGCTGATCTGGGACTTAGCTTTCCGGTGGTGCTTTCAGTAAGCGATGGAACCGCTCATACTCCGCAATTATATTATGTAAAAGTCACTTCGGGCATCCTGGTTCCGGACATATCTGATAATATCAGTCTTAGCATATATCCCAATCCTGTGAAAGATCAGGCTTTCATCAGTATCAATTCAAATAAACCGAAAGATATTCAGATTTCTTTGTATGACGGCCTTGGAAGGGAGGTTTATCATTCATCAGGACTGGTACATGTTTCCGGTGGTAACAACATTGTAACAATCAATACCGGGTCGTTCAATTCAGGAGTTTATTACTGCCGTGTAAGCGCTGCCAATGAAACCACAGGCAGAAAATTAGTGATTACGAGATAATCTGTTATCAAGTATCAGGTATCAGGTATCATGATTAGTTATGAGTTTTGAGTTATGAGTTTTGAGTTATGAGTTATCACTTGTGACTTATGACTTACGACTTATGACTTATGACTTATGCCTTATGACTTATGAATAATTATCTTTAAATTATATAAGCATTAATAAAATGAGACTTTTTAAACTTCATCTGCTGATCATCACCGGTTTTGTGTTTATCTCCAGCGCATACCCGTCGGATCTGATCTACACCGGTAAAAAACATGATTCAAAAAATGACATCAGCCTGGTATCCGGTACAAAATCCGGTACAGTATTGAATGTCAAGGTGAATTGCTATTCACTGAAAGAGGTATTGGTGGATGGGAAAAAAGCCTTCGTGGTGGAATCACCGGGATGCCCGAGAATACAGTCGGCCGGCGCTCCTGATCTTCCCAAACTTGTGAGATCGGTGATCATACCTGACAATGCAGAGATGCAAGCTGAGGTTATTTCGTCCGAATTCATTGAAATTTATGATATTGACATTGCTCCATCCAAAGGTGTGATCAGCCGGAACACTGATCCCTCATCGGTAGCATACATGGTTGGAATTGAATATGCTCAGAACAGGTTTTATCCTGAGAACATCGCTCAACTTGACAAAGCTTATATCCTGCGTGATTTCAGAGGCCAGACGGTTGTTATCAATGCATTTCAGTATAACCCGGTGAAGAGGGTTTTAAGAATCTATACCGATCTGGTTGTAAAAATAAGTGCCAGACCCGGGATCACTTCTTCTGAAAATGTCATGTTCCGTAACCATCCTCTCACTTCTGTTGACAAAGAATTTGACCAGATTTACCAGGATCATTTTATCAATTATGCCCATAACTACAAGTATATCCCGGTAGATGAGAGCGGTAAAATTCTGGTGATCTGCTATGACAGTTTCTTGCCGGCCATGCAGCCTTATGTTGACTGGAAAATCCTGAAAGGAATCCCTACTGAAATATTTCCTGTTTCAACAATTGGAACAACGGCAGCTGAGATAAAATCCTTCATAGCCAATGAGTACCAGACAAAGAACATCAAGTATGTACTGCTGGTTGGCGATGCAGCCCAGATTCCCACCAATACATACACCGGACTGGGTGGTTCGTCTGACAATGCCTACGGGTACATCAGCGGAAACGATCATTATGCCGAACTGTTTGTCGGGCGTTTTTCAGCAGAAGACACCATCCAGGTTGCCACTCAGGTGCAGAAAGTCATTGATTATGAAAAATACCCTTCAGCCACTTCCACCCACTGGAGCAAAAGCATAGGCATTGCTTCAGCCCTGGGCCCCGGCGATGACAATGAATACGATTACCAGCACGTAACCAACATGCAAAACCTGATGCTGGGCTACACCTATACTTACAGTTTTGAAAATTTCGACGGCAGCCAGGCCGGCAATGATGCTGCCGGTGATGCCACCGCAGCCGAAATTACAAACTGCGTCAACGATGGCGGAAGCGTGATCCTCTATTGCGGTCATGGCGCCCAGGATGCCTGGGGAACCTCAGGTTTCTCAAATGCTGATATGCCCAGCCTGACAAACGTGGGAAAACTGCCTTTCATCTGGTCGGTTGCCTGTGTGAACGGTGAATTCGACACAGGAACATGCTTCGCGGAAGCCTGGTTGCGCGCAACACACAACGGATCTCCTTCCGGTGCAGTTGCCACCCTGATGTCAACCATCAACCAAAGCTGGAGCTCACCCATGGAAGGCCAGGACCACATGGTCAACCTACTGGTTGAAAGTGTTGCCGGGAATATCAAAAGAACATTTGGAGGATTATCTATCAACGGCCTGATGGACATGATCGATGCCTACGGTACCGATGGCGAGAACATGGCCGACACCTGGACAATCTTTGGAGATCCTTCACTGATGGTCTATACAAAGACTCCTGATGCGATGACGGTATCCCATCCATCTGTGGTTCCGCTTGGCACAACCCAGTTAACTGTCAACTGCAATACCGACGGCGCACTGGTATCACTTACCCTGAACGGCAGCATCCTGAACACCGGTATCGTTGCCGGAAATTCCGTTAATATCGTATTCCCGGCGCTTACAACTCTGGATACCGTTTACGTAACAGTCACGGCTTACAATAAACTGCCGTATTTCGGTACGGTTGCCATCATCCCGGTTAACGGACCTTATATTAACCTCAATTCATACCTGGTAAACGATGCAATCGGGAATAATAACCAGTTAGCTGATTTCGGTGAGAATATTTCCCTTGACCTGCAGATTGAAAACCTCGGAGTGCAGATGGCACAAGGTGTTAATGCCACAATTTCAAGTACTGACACTTTCATTAACATTACGAATAATTCGGCTTCATTAGGTAATGTGGATATAACAAACATACTATCTTTTCCCGGTGTATTCGGGATCAGCATCGCAAATGATGTTCCTGACCAGCATGCTGTGACTATTCCAATGACCATTACCGATAATGCCTCCGACTCGTGGCCGGCTTCCATTAACCTGGTGATTAATGCTCCTTTACTAAAAGTGGACAATATCACCTTTGATGATTCCCAGGGTGGGAACGGCAATCACCGTTTCGATCCGGGAGAAGCCATCGTAATCAGCAATGCAGATTTTAATAACGGCCATGCCGTTTCCGGGGATGCCATCTGCACATTAACATGCAGCAACCCTTACATCACCATTGTTGAACCCGATTTTGTGCTTGGTACTTTAGGCATTGCTTCTTCCACTCCTTCTTATTTCATCATCATCATCGATCCATCAACACCAACCAACACTGCGGTTGACCTGACCTTTACGCTGGTTGCCGGAAGCTATTCCGCCACCAGGACAGTGAATAAAAAAGTGGGATTGACGGTTGAAGACTGGGAATCCGGCGGATTAACAAGTTATCCATGGCAGCAGTCGGGAACTTTGCCCTGGGTGGTGACCAATGATGAATTTTTTGAAGGTAATTATGCCGCTCATTCCGGAGCCATCACCGATAGCCAGAACTCTATCCTTTCAATTACCATCCAGGCCAGTCAGGACGACAGCGTATCCTTTTACCGGAAAGTTTCATGCGAACAGGGAGTTGCGGGTACTCCTTATACATGGTACGACAACCTCGAATTCTTTATTGACAATATTTCCAATGGCAAATGGGACGGCGAACAGGACTGGTTAAAAGTGATCTATCCCGTCACTGCAGGTACACATACTTTGAAGTGGATATACACCAAAGACGAAGCAGTCTCTACCGGGCAGGACCGGGCATGGATTGACTTCATTCAATTCCCTTCAGTTGCTTCAACCAATAATGCACCGGTGTTTACTTCTTTGCCCGATACTCTGGCTCACAAGAATTGTGTTTATACTTATCAAATCACAGCTACCGATGCCGATGCCGGCGATGTACTGACCCTCACCTGTGTTTCCAGGCCAGACTGGCTGACAACTTTTTCTGATAACGGCGACGGAACAGCCATCCTGCAGGGAACACCAACTGATGCTGAATATGGACTTACTTTCTCTGTTGTACTGTCGGTAAGCGATGGTCATGTGAATACCCCGCAATTGTACTACCTGACGGTCACTTACGGCATTTTAGTCCCTGAACTTGCAGGCGGGCTGAAGATTGAAGTGTTTCCCAACCCAACGACCGGCATGGCAAATATCAGTTTCTCACTTAAACAAGCATCACTGGTTAATCTTGGAATTTACAATATGCCCGGAGAGCTTGTATTGCCTGTCTTCACCGGCATTGACCTTGAAAACGGCAATCATTTTTATACTGTTGATACCCGCGATCTGTCCCCCGGCATTTATTTCATCAACCTGAACATTGACGGTGTCAGTCATGCCCGGAAAATAGTTATTGACCGGTGAACGCAGTTGGGACGCATGGCCATGCGTCCATATTAGGGACGCATGCCGTTGGGACGCATGCCGTTGGGACGTATGCCATTGGGACGCATGGCCATGCGTCCTTACTATTTTATCACTACCTTCACCGGGTAACTTTTCTGCTCATTCGTCTGGAAACTGAAGGTATAGGTTCCCCTGGAAAATTTTGATACGTCAAAATTACTGTTACAATTACCATTGACGAGTTCCAGCTTTTCCGAACCTATCACTTTGCCATTGGAATCAGAGATTTCCATGATCATCGATTTGTATTTCCCCGAAACAATGTTGATATTTACCATGCTGGTTGCCGGATTGGGATATATCATGATTTTGGTTTCATTCACCGGTTCATTCACATTATTAATGACAGAAACAAAATTTTCTTCTATCCTGGTATCGCTGCCATAGGCATTGGTCACTGTCAGCGAAATGGAATATGTGGTATAATCATTGAATATGATCACCGGGTTCTGGGAACTTTCAGAGCTGCCGCCGGTAAAGGAATAGCTGGACGGATAAACAGCCCATTGCCAGGTATCCGGGTTATATAAGGATAAATCTGTGAACTGGATGGGTACCCCGGCTTCATGGAGGCTCAGATCGGCTGAAAAATTCGCCACCGGCGGGTTATTCTGGTTTGAATAGAGATCAGATTCCCATAATCCCCTGCCGTAGGTGGATGCCCTCAGGCGGCTGTTTGAAGGAGTTGATGCATCATAGAATATTTCCATTTCAGTCACTTTTGCAGCAGGGGGAAACCCATTATTGAATGCTATCCAGTCGGCCATGCTGTTATTCCGGTAAAAAACCCCGGCATCTGTGCCAAGGTATATTCCGCCTGTATTACCAGGCTCACAAACCAGGGAATTTTCGGCCACTGCCGGAAGGGTACCATTGATATTTGTCCAGCTTAATCCTTTATCGACTGACCTGTAAACCCTGTTTGAGCAGATAATATATACAATATTCTGGCTGGTAGGATGGCACTTAATATCATATGGCCAGACTCCTGCAGGCAAATAGGATGAAATATTTGTCCAGTCAGGATTGGCGGAATTAACATCATCGCTGCGGTATAATTTATTATCTTCCCTGCTGAAATAAAGCACATTTGTGTTTGCGGGCGACTGGGCAATTACCCTGATGTATACACTGTCAGTATTACTAATTGATGAAGTTATTTTTGTCCATGCAATATGATCATGATCAGGATTTTTCACATCGTTTGTTCTCCAGAGATTTTCAAGTCCGAGAAACATGGTATTCGGGTCGGAAACATGCAATTGGTAAGGGGAAACCCAGGCTCCCTGTTCCGTAATATTTCCATAACCCTTTCCTCCTATCCAGTGAAAATGCGTGCCACCGTCCATCGAACGTTGAATGCTTCCGTAATAATAACTGCCATATTGAACTGACGTGTCGGCCGGATCGAACTGGCACTCCATGCCATCCGCACCCAGAACAGTCCGCCAGTTTCCATTGTCATATACCGTACTACCGTTATCCTGGTTTCCATTGATAACCAGGTCACGATATACGGGCGACTGGCCGATACGGTAAATCTGTGCAACTGACAATCCCTGGCTTTTGTTGTTCCATTGGTGGCCATGATCAGAAGTCATGAAAATGCCACCATCATTCCCGACATACAGGTTCTGATCAACCGGGGAAAAAGCAAGAAAATGCTGGTCAACATGAATGTAGGTGGAATCACTCAGGGAGCCGCCCACATTAAACTGCCAGCTCACACCCGAATCATGGCTGACCCAGATATTTATTCCACCGGTATAAATGGTTGCTGCATCCAGGGGATCAACAGTCACACACAGGTCATACCATGCCTGCCCGTTACTATCGCCTCCTGCTTTATCATAACCAAAAATATTCGGTGTATCTGATTGGAGGGTAAATGTCTGCCCTTCATCTGCAGATTTATAACATGCTTTAAATGAGTAGGTATTAGACGATAGCACGTACACAACCTCCGGGTTGGCAGGACTCACACCGATCAGTTTTTTATAAGAAGAAGTGAGTCCGGAAAGTACATAATGAAAATTCTCACCTCCATCGGTTGACCTGTAAAAGGTAGACGATGAAGCATAAATGACAGACGGATCACCGGGTTTATAAGAAATATCTTTGAAATTGGCAACCCCGGTCACCAAATGCCAGTTCTCTCCTCCGTTAAAAGTTTTAAATACCCCGCCGCTGGTGGCAGCAAGAATGATATTATGATCAGAAGGATGCATGGTCATTTTTGAAACGGTGACATAGCCCATTCCATTGTCGATAAAATCCCAGGTAAAGCCGCCATTAACTGTTTTCATCACTCCCATTCCGGGAGCATCACCGGCATCACGGTCACCGGTACCGATATAAATCACTTCCGGGTTTTCATAATCAACCAAAACGGCAGAAACACCTAAGGTTGGTAACTGATCGGTCTTACATACCCATGACATTCCTCCGTCATAGGTCACCCACAGGCCACCGGAAGGCGCACCTGCATAGATGGTCAATGGATCGGTGGGATGAAAAGCAAGAGCATTCACCCTGCCCATCCCGTTCGGACCGCCGGTCCAGTTGTCAGGAAGGTCTATTGGCCCAAGTGCATGCCAGTTACCGTTTAAACTCTTTTCTCCTTTGTGTTTCAGGTATTCATTGAAAACATATCTCGGCGCCCTCTGAAAACCATTGCTGTCAACCCTGTTCTCGGTATACCATTCCCAGCGTTTAAACACTTTGTACCCGTAACCCTTTTCCCATTTGTATTGTTTCCAATAATCGCGAAAACTTTTCTGCACATCAAAATAATTGGCATTCCTGTCCTGCATCATGCTTACCCAGGCCGGTTCGTCAAATTTCCCGGGTCCTTTCTGGGCATTTGATGATAAACTAACCCAAAAAAACAACAATAAAATAATCAGTAATTCCCGGTTATTCTTCATAAATCATTAAAATTATTTTTAGTAAAATCAGGTCATTCATTCTAAAGATGAAGTCGTAAGTCATAAGTCCTAAGCTATTTCTATAATAGTCTGTAACTTCTCTCCTATTGAATAATAAAATTCAAAATTACGGAATTTTTCTATTTAAAGGTTTATAAATTGTCTGACTTGACCAGGATTAATTCCGGCATTTGGCAATATAATGTGTACTTACGAATTACGAATTACGAATTATGCCTTATAACTTATGCCTTATGACTTATGCCTTATGACTTACGACTTTCGACTAATAACCCGGATACTATTTTAAGAAATTTGCTTATTTTTACTTTTAGAAATTTCCTGAAAAATGATGGGCTGGATAATATATTTGAGTTTCCTGATATCTAACGGTATATTCAATCACTGTGATGTACTTACGGGAAAAATCCATTTTATCCAACCTGAAAAACCTGCCTCTGAAAAACGCGCAATTCTTTCAGATATACCGGTTTTACAGCTAAATAACACAATCCCTGTTAATAATCGTGATACAGTTTACATCAAAAAACTGCTGAAATTATCTAACGATTATTCATTTAACAAACCTGACTTAAGCATCGTTTATGCTGATTCAGCCCTGCATATGTCTGAAAAAAAAGGATGGAAGAAAGGACAGGCCATGGCGTTGAACAAAATCGGAATAGCTTATTACTACAAAGGGGAATATGATAAAGCCATAGAGCAGTATTCAAAAGGTCTTGAGATTGCCAAAGAAATTGAATACAGGTACGGGATTGGCCAGATCATGGGGAACATGGGTGTTTCATACAAATGTATGTCAGATTACCAGAAAGCGATGGAATATTACAAACTGGCCCTGAATATCTGTGAGGACATGAAAGACAGTTCCGGTATAGCTATTTACCTCGGCAGCCTGGGCAATATCCACGAAAGCCTGGCTGAATACCCGGAGGCTCTTGAATATCATCATAAATCATTACAGGTGGCCAGTGATATCGGGGATTGGGCTCAGACCAGGATACAACTTACAGATATCGGGGTGGTGTACGATGATCTGAAGGATTACCATAAAGCGCTGGATTCTTATTCTGAAGCGCTTAAAATTGCTGAAGATCACAAGGACAGGAACGGAGAAGGATATTGCCTGAGCAACATTGGTATCAGTTACGATCATTTATCCGAATACGATAAAGCATTGAAGTTTTACCTAAAGGCACTGACTATTTCAGAAGAAACAGAGGATACATATGCCACTGCCAGAAACCTGGCCAATATCGGGATCATCTATGCTGAAAAAGCTGACTATAACGTTGCGCTTGATTATTACCACAAGGCTTTGAAACTCGCCGAAGATATGTCGGATAAGTGGGGATGTGGAATGAGGCTTGGAAATATTGGCATGTTATATTTCAGGATGGCAAATGATACTGCATTGACAAAGACACGTGAAAAGAAGGATTCACTCCTGGCAAAAGCATCAGTTTACCAGACAATGGCTGCAGATAAATTCAGGGAGACAGGCAGCCTTGACAATGAAAAAGAAGCATTGTTCGGTTTATCGGATACTTATTATGCTGCAGGAAATATTTTAAAAGCATATGACATATACAAACAGGCCACTGTTCTGAAAGATTCGATCTTTAACAGCAGTAATGCAAAAAAAATTGCCCGGCTGGAAGCAAAGCGTGAACTGGATATTAAAGAAAAACAGCTTGAAATACAAAAACTTCAGATCAGGAACCAGGACCAGCAACTGAATTTATTGCAGAGCGACCGTCAGATAAAGGAACTGGAAATGATGAAGCAGTTCAGCGAGATGAATCTTTTACGTGGTGAAAAGAATATCCAGGCATTGGAATTAAATAAAAAGAAGCTTGAATCTGAAAAGAATCAGAAGCAGATCAACCTGCTGAACAAAGACAAAAAATACCAGGAGGTAGTGAGCAGGTCATTGACCGGCGGGTTGGTGATCATCACACTTGTACTGGGTCTTACCTGGTTTTTCCTTGCCCGCAAACGAAGAGATAACCGCCGGCTGGCAGCATTGAACACTGACCTTGAAAATAAAAACCTGCTGATCACCAGACAAAAATCAGAAATCGAAGAAAGTAATGCGATTATTTTCTCGGACATCAGCCAGGCAATAGCCTACGTATCGTCATTGCTTCCTGCCCCATTAACAGACGGGCCGGTAACTACCGACTGGTTGTTCATTCCCTCAAGCAAGTTGGGAGGAGATGCTTTTGGCTATCACTGGATTGATAATGATCACTTTGCTTTTTACATCCTTGATGTTTGCGGACATGGGATTGGTTCTGCCCTGCATTCGGTTTCCATTCTTCATTTCATCCGTTCCGGCACCCGTCTTTCGGTCGATCCCCGAAACCCTGAACTGGTGCTCGATGCCCTTAATAAAACTTTCCAGAGCGACGACAATAACGGGCTGTTCTTTACTATGTGGTACGGCGTATTCAATATTCCCGGCAGGTCGCTTTCCTATATCTGTGCGGGCCATCCCGCTCCTTTGCTTATTTCAGCCACAGGGAATACCCGGTTGTTAAATCCTCACCTGCTTTCAGTGGGTATTCTGCCAGACTACCATTACACAAAACAAATAATCCATGTACCTGAAAAGGCTGATATTTATCTTTTTTCCGATGGTGTTTATGAAGTTCAGCAGCCTGACGGAAATATGCTGCAACTGGATGAATTTTACAGGATAATCGGAGCTATGCAGGAAAATAATTCTGTATTGACCGGAATATATGATAAAGTCACGGGATTGCAAAATTCCCGGGTCTTTGCTGATGATTTTTCCCTCATCAGGTTAAACCTGTGACCTGAGTAACGACCGGATGGATTCCCTGTTCCTTGCATTGCAGATATCTTTCGCTTCCGGAGTATACAGAAAACTCATCAGGTCTGAATAATGTTCATTTATCTTTCCCCTCACCATTTTCAGTGTAGAATTTATCATTTGGTTTTGTTCAGAAAATGCTTCATTCAGAATACCTGTCGAAGCTGGCAGCCATCTTTCGGGGAAGATCCCTTCAAACGTTCCACCCGGCCTGTATTGATTAATTTCCGACCTGATCAGGTTCAGAACTGCATCTTCCCTTTCAGAGTCCGATAAAGTCAAATGCTGATGTTCCATCCATCTTCGGATTGCCTCAGCATCAGGAACCAGTATGGCTACCGTGTAAGGATCCTGATTATTATGAAGCATTACCTGGCTGATAAACGGTGAATGCGCCGTCATGGCTTCTTCAATGCCCTCGGGACTGTATTTTTCCCCGTCATTCCCGATAAGCAGGCTTTTAAACCTGCCCAGCACATATAAAAATCCGTCAGCATCCATATAGCCGCCTCCTTTGTTGCACTTTCATTCTTCCAGTAGCCTGACATCACATTTTCACCTTTCACTAATATTTCTCCCTTCTCTCCTGCTGCCAATGCTTTACCTTTATCGTCACAGATTTTCAGTTCGAGGTTTTTGACTAAAAATCCTGATGAGCCAAGTTTATGTTTCTGAGGTGCGTTGGAAGATATCACCGGCGCCGCTTCCGTAAGACCATATCCCTGGAACATGGGTATTCCGATTGCATAGAAAAACCTCTGCAGTTCAATATCGAGAAGCGCTCCCCCTCCAATGAAAAACCTGAGTTCACCACCAAAAGCTTTGCGGATTTTACTGAATAACAATTTATCATAAAACCAGACCAAAGGTTTTTTCAATATCTGCATGCCTTTCCCCTTATTCCAACCATTTCCGTAGTACGAATAAGCTATATTTAACGTATGCCTGAATAGTTTTTCAGTTAATACTCCCTTTTCTGCAATTCCCTTTTCAATATTAATCCTGAAATTCCTTGCCAGGGCGGGTACGCTCATGAGTATGGCCGGTTTCACCTCCCTGATATTTACAGGTATGTTCCGTATTGACTCGGCTGCCGACCTGCCTTGTTTTACGGTAGCCACACCAGCTCCCATTTTCATAAAGCAATAGATGCCGGCCGTATGGGCAAATGCATGATCAAGGGGAAGTATCAGAAGCGTGCGGTATGTCTCGGGAATATTCATCAGAGTGACGGCCTGCTCCACATTGGCATAGTAATTAAGGTGACTGAGAATAATTCCCTTGGGCTCTGATGAAGTGCCCGATGTATAACAGATATTGGCCGGATCATTTTCATTCAGTGATTGCCAGGTACTTTCAAACAAATTTCGTTTTGTCCCGAGAAAAGAATTTCCTTTCAGAATGATATCCTCAAAATAAAGCTCATTACCCGCATATGTCTCTTTCTGATCTAAGTAAATAATGTATTCAATTCCTCGTAATTCACCGGTTATCTCCTGTATTTTTGCCGCCTGGTTGAGTGAAATAATGATGATTTTAACTTCGGCATGTGACAACCTGAACTTCAGCTCACGGGGCTCAAGCTTGACTGATAACGGTACATTCACTGCTTCGGCATATAAAATACCAAGTTCAGCAATGATCCATTCACTCCGGCCTTCGGAAATCAGCGCAATGCGATCAGCCTTTGCCACACCAAGGCTGAGAAGGCCTGCAGCAAATTGATACACACGCCCGTGCACCTGCCCGTAAGTCACTGACTCATATTTATCAGTCAGCTTCTCAAAGAGAAAAGGATTCCCTGAAAAACGGGCTACACTGTCTTCAAACAATCGAGGAATGGTTCGTTGCATAATTAAGTCGAAAGTTTGTAAAGTTCATAAAGTTTGTAAAGTTCGTAAAGTTTATAAAGTTTGTAAAGTTTATAAAGTTATTTCTATCGCTCATCGCTTAGTTCGTTTAGTTCGTTCTGTCACTTCGTCACTTCGTCTCTCAGTCACTCAGTCCCTTCGTCTTGCATCGTCGCCCCGTCGCTTAGTTCGCTTAGTTCGTTCTGTCACTTCGTCTCTCAGTCCCTTCGTCTATCATCGTCTCACAGTCGCTTAGTTCGCTTAGTTCGTTCTGTCACTTCGTCACTCAGTCACTTAGTCACCTAATGCCTAGTGCCTAGTGCCTTCCTTCGTTAATAATATGTAAATTCATGATTCAAAAGTAAATATTCTGATGCTAAATCCTACTTTTGCAATGTTCTAATTACAGATAAATGAATGAACAAAAACGTGTAATACTGATAATTTGCGATGGTTGGGGAATTGGCGATCACACAAAATCCGATGCTATTTTTTGTGCTGATACCCCGAATTTTGACCGGATCATTGCCCGTTATCCGAATGCCAGTTTGCTGACCAACGGTGAAAATGTCGGCCTGCCTGACGGACAAATGGGTAATTCGGAGGTCGGCCATATGAATATTGGCGCAGGCCGGATTGTTTACCAGGACCTGGTCAGGATTAACCTGGAAGTCAGGAATAACAACATCTCAAAGAACCCGGTGATACAGGACGCTTTCAGCTATGCCAGGCAGAATGACAAAGCCCTGCATTTTATCGGGCTTGTTTCCGACGGAGGGGTGCATTCGCTCAATACCCACCTTTACAAACTTTGCGACATTACCAAAGAATACGGACTTAAAAAAGTTTTCATACATGCTATCACAGATGGCCGCGACTGTGACCCGCGCAGCGGACTGGGCTTTATCAGGGAACTGCAGGATCACCTTCAGCATTCAAACGGTGTGATAGCAAGCCTTGCCGGCAGGTATTACCCCATGGATCGTGACAAACGCTGGGAAAGAATAAAAAAAGGATATGACCTGTATGTGCACGGAACCGGGAAAAAAAGCCGTGATATCCTTCAGTCAATCCGGGAATCTTACGAACAGGGCATTACCGATGAATTCATCGAACCCATTGTAATGGTAAACGAAAAGGATGAACCGGTTGCTAAAATCACTGCAGGTGACGTGGTTTTCTGTTTCAATTTCCGGACGGACAGGCTCAGGGAGCTGACTACCGTCCTCAGCCAGAAAGACATGCCGGAAGCGGGAATGATGACCATTCCGCTGTATTATGTCACCATGGCCAATTATGACGAGTCGTTTCACGAAATTAAAGTAGCATATGACAAATACAACCTGGTCAATACTCTTGGTGAAATAATATCGAAAAAAGGAATGAAACAGATCAGGATTGCTGAAACGGAAAAATATCCGCATGTGACATTCTTTTTCTCCGGAGGCAGGGAAGAAAAGTTTGAAAATGAATCACGCATCATGATACCTTCCCCAAAAGTCGCAACCTATGACCTTCAGCCGGAAATGAGCGCTTTCCTTGTAAAAGATGCAATTAATGAAGAGTTGAAAAAACAGGAAGTTTCTTTCGTTTGCCTGAATTTTGCCAATTGCGATATGGTCGGGCATACAGGTGTTTATGATGCTATTCTGAAAGCTGTAAATGCCGTAGACAAATGCGTAGGCTCAGTGGTGGAGACTGCTCTTGCCAATGGCTACATTCCCATCATCACCGCCGATCATGGCAACGCCGATTACGCCATCAATCCCGATGGATCGCCCAATACCGCCCATTCCCTCAACCCGGTGCCGTTCATCCTTGTTTCAGATAATTATCAGAAAGTTGAAAACGGAATACTGGCCGACCTTGCACCTACCATCCTTAAGATTATGGGACTTGATATTCCACCTGAAATGACAGGTAGATACCTGATCAAGTGATATCATTAATTTATAAAAGCGCTTTAGGGATAAAACTAACCAACATGTTGTCGCTAATCTTGTACATGTGAAACGGATTTAATTTTCAAATTTGCACATTTTCAAATTTTCAAATTAATTTAGTCACTTACTGCCATGCTGCAAATAGATCAAACCATAGTTAGTCCCGATATTATTGAAAAGAAATTCTGCTGTGATCTTGACAGTTGTAAAGGAATCTGTTGCGTATTGGGCGATTCGGGCGCACCACTCCTTCCTGATGAAGCAGAAATTCTGGAATTTATTTATGATGATGTGAAGGAATTTCTTACTCCTGCGGGAATTACCACCATTGAAAAGCAAGGCTTTTTTATCTTTGACGGTGACGGCGATCTGGTAACTCCGCTCATTGACGGGAAAGAGTGTGCCTACACATTTTTTGAAGATGGAATTGCCCGCTGTGCAATAGAAAAAACCTACTCCCTGATGAAGATTGATTTCCGCAAACCCGTTTCATGTCATCTCTATCCCATCAGGATCAAAGAATTAAAAAATTTTGATGCGGTTAACTACGAAAAATGGGAGAAATGCGACCCTGGCATTTATCTCGGTGAAAAAAACCAGGTGGACCTGTACAATTTTCTGAAAGACGCTCTCATCCGGAAATATGGCCTGAGCTGGTACGAACAGCTTGATTATGCGGCACAACACCTGAAAAAATAATAACAATTATCCGCAGGAAATTCAGGAATTGGCAAATTTCCGGTAATATTGCATGATCATATTTCATTATGAGATACCATTTTTTTTCCAGGATAATTACAGTATTGATGCTCTTTCTGATCTTTACCTTCAGGCTTTCAGCCCAGGCACAGGATGAATATAAAAAGATCGTATACCAGGATAAAATTTACCAGACCGGAAGCTCATGGTTCACTATCGGCGCTGGAGCAGGCTTTGAGACCAGTCTGAAAGACCTTGAAAAAAATCTCAGCATGGGCATAAACTTCAGGATAAAAGACCAGTACTTTAATGTTGGCTATCATTTCTCAAGCGATGAAATGATTTACAAAAGGTCAATGCAACGGCTAACTGACCTGCATGTGGGTATTGGCATACGCCGCGAAGACCTTAAACATAATGTCTATTTCTTCGGTGGGCCCAGTAACAGTTACGGATATATATACAATTACAGCGATTCCACGGGAACCAAGTATTACAAAGGATTCAACACGATCGGCATTTATACCGAATTTCAATATACCTGGAAAATATTTTACGACATCGGGATCGGCCCGTCTTTCTATGCCAATATCAATCAATACTATAAGGTTGTCGGAGTGCAGTTGCACCTGTATTTCTCCACCGCCTACCGCAATAAGATCGATTTCATCAAAATGAATCCGTAAGTCGAAGAAGGAGTTATGAGTTATGAGTTATGAGTTATGAGTTATGAGTTATGAGTTATGAGTTATGAGTTATGAGTCATGAGTTTTGAACTCTGAACTTTGAACTATTGACTATTGACTATCGACTATCGACTAATTCAATAACCAGCACATTTTTACTATTTGGGGTTACTTTGTAGCGGTCGTCAATGCGGTGGCCGGCTATCCAGACAATATGATCGCCGGATGCAAGTATCCAGGTCTGTTCTTTTTCTACCAGGGACATTTTCTGGTCAATAAAAAAATCGCTCAGTTTCTTGAATTCTTTCATTCCGAATGGCCTGAAATATTCTCCCTGCCTCCATTTGCGGAGTACAAGCGGGAAATCCAGCAAATCTTCATCCAGGTATGCAAACCTGGATTCACGTTGTATCACAAGGTCGGATGAATTATTTACACGGGTGAATGTTAATTTAAGCGGAATATTGATAATCACAGTTTCCTTTTCAATATAAACAAGAGTATCATCTCCGGAAGGAATAGCAGTAATAATAAGCTTATCCCTGTCTTTCACCAATCTGTGAGTAGATGAGAAAAACTGTCTGCCTGATTCGCCGTGCAGAGAGGCAATGATCTCATCCGTTTCATCTTCATTAAAACCGTACGGATTGAGCATCTCGAACAGGTAACTGCGCAAGGGATTAAGTTCAAGTAATTCATTCACTGATATTTCCAAGACAATATCTGATTTATGAATAAGAAGTCTGTTTATTACCTCATCCACAACCTGTCGGTAAATCATCTCGATTTCGTAAAACCTGTTGACATTTTCTATCATGGTTTCGTTGAAGTTGGGATTGATCTGCCGGAAGACCGGTAAAATATGGTGACGAATACGGTTGCGTGCATAGCGGGTGGTGGCATTGCTTGAATCTTCGCGGAATACCAGCTTTTGTTCATCAGCATATTCCTGTATCTGGTGCCTGGTGGCAAACAATAAAGGTCTCACCAGCAGGCCGGATTTAGGTTTTATACCAGTTATGCCTCTTATTCCGGTTCCCCGCGAAATATTGATCAGGAATGTTTCAACGATATCGTCCTTGTGGTGTGCCAAAGCAATATAATCGAATCCATATAATTGTCTCACCTCTTCAAACCAGTCAAACCTGAGTTTACGTGCTGCCATCTGAATGGAAATACCATTTGATTCAGCATATTCTTCAGTGTCAAATTTTTTAACATATATAGGAATTCCTCTCTCATCAGCCAGTCCTGTGACAAATTCTTCGTCAAGGTTCGATTCTTCATCCCTCAGCATGAAATTACAATGAACAATGGCGCAACGGTACCCGGCCTGAATGAATAAATCGAGCATTACCACCGAATCGAGACCACCACTTACAGCCAGCAATATCCTGTCGTTCTTCCCAAACAGATGGTGCTGTTTGATAAAACCGCAAAAGATCTCAATCATGATTGTTTTTTGTGGTAAACATAATACAATTAAATATAAAATGACTAATCAGGCAAATAGGCTTATTAAAGTTACGAATTACGATTTACGATTTACGATTTACAAGTTACGTATAATGACTTATCACTTTTTCCCTTTTGACTTATGACTTATGACTTACGACTTCTATCAATAATCTAAATATCCTGAATTGATTTCAACATAAAAAAAGCACCCCGGTTTCCCGGAGTGCCCAAAACTTAAATTAACCATGAAAAAGAATTACTTCTTGCTTAAATATTCTGCAACACTCTCGTGAGTTTCTTTCATTCCGATATCGCCTTTGTGCCATCCGGCCGGACAAACTTCGCCATTTTCTTCATAAAACTGTAAGGCATCTACCATGCGGATAGCTTCGTCAATGTTTCTTCCCAATGGAAAATCGTTTACCAGCATATGGCGGACAATACCCTCTTTATCAATAAGGAATAATCCCCTGTAAGCCATGGGCGAACCTTCATATTCACTCTCTCCTTCTTCGTTATAGGTATATTCACCGGCAAGTACTCCAAAGTTCTCTGAAATAGTTTTTGCCGAATCGGCTACAATAGGATATTTGACTCCCTTAATACCACCATCTTTCAACTCAGTTTGCAGCCATTTCCAGTGAGAATGTTCACCATCAGTGGAACAGCCCACCACTGCCACATTACGGGATTCAAATTCTGCCAGTTTTTCCTGAAAAGCAAGCAATTCAGTTGGACAAACAAAAGTAAAATCGGCAGGATAAAAGAAAAATACAACATATTTCTTACCGATAAACTGTTCAAGAGAGAAGTTTTTCACTATTTCACCCCCGTTAATAACCGCTTTAGCTGTAAATGCCGGGGCATTCTTTCCGACTAATGTACACATAAAAATTATTTTTTTTATTAAGAAACTGTTTTGAATTAAATTAAGTGTTTGATTATTAACGTATAATTTTAATTTATGTACCCTCCCCTTCGTCCCCTCCCTGCTGGCAGGGAGGGGATTGTCCGTTAAGTTATTTGTATTAATTGGCAGAACTCAGTTCCCCTCCTTGCTCGCAGGGAGGGGTTAGGGGTGGGTAAAAAGTAAAATATGGCAAAATTTTTATATGTTAATAAATTCAAAACAGTTTCTAAACAATATTAAAGAACGCAAAATATAATAAATTGTTCAATCATTGAAGAAACTTTTTTAAAATTTTGCCGGATGATTTTCTGCATTTAATATTTTATGCTTCGCACTCTTTTATTATGTTAATATGATTGAAATTAAATGGCTCCTTCCATAAACTTATCACATTAATTTAACCACGAAAGCCCTGTGCGTTGGCTGTCCACGAAAGGTGCGGAATACAACATGCCATTTCGACAGGCTCAATGGCCGGTTACCAAAAGAACTGGGCGTTGAGCTTGTCGAAACGTCTCGTTCGTGGTGACCTTTTGCTTTTGGGCATGCAAAAGAAGTTGAATATGAATTATATAAAAAAAATAATTTAAATTTTGAAAAGTTTGTTAGTAATTTTTAAAATAAATGAATAAACAATTAAATACGATTATTTCAGCAAACAGGAAGATTGTTGAAAATTTGTAATATCTGCGATACTATGATTTTCTGCCATATAAACTTATTTTTTACCTTTGCATGAAATTAGCGTTGAAAATGAATAAATTTAATATAAACCGGTTATCAGTTCTGAATTATTCTCTGATATTCGTTGTTTTATTATTCCGCTTTAATTCAACAGTACTGGCAACAGTCAACTACTGTGATTCCATCAATCTGACTACAAGTCTTCCTGCCACTCTTTATTTGTGTGATGTATCCTCGGCAACACTCAATGCCGGGCCCGGATTTGCGACATATCTATGGAGCAACGGTGCGACCACTCAGAGCATTCAGGTTAGTTACTCGGGTTTCTATTCGGTTACCGTTACAAATGACAGCGGCTGCATAGCCATTGATACTGCTGCCGTGAGCCTTATTCATACTTCGTTATCATCCATCAATTCGAATGTTTGCCAGGGAACACAGACTTCTGTTTCAGTTACATCCACTTCAGCTAATATCAATAGTCTATCTTTCAATGGCATAAACAATTATTTTACCGCAAGCGATGCCGGATTTCCCACGGCTAACATGGTTCGAACCTTTGAAGCATGGGTTTACAACAGCGGTCAGGCAACCAGGGGATACCTTTTCAGTTACGGCAACTGGGCTACCGACCAGGCTTTTGCCCTATATATTGACAGCCTGAACCAGTTGAAACTAACCATCAACCAATCAACCTACACCTGCAGCAATACAATACCTCTCAATAGTTGGGTTCAGATATCGGTGTCCACAGATATTGACAGTAAATACAATTTCTACATAAATGGCATTTTCATAAACTCGGGTTTCATTACCAACTATAATACTGTATCAAATACGGTAATGAATGTTGGCAAAAGCGGTAATGCCCCGAATCAGGGTTACTTTAATGGTAAAATGGATGAGATTCGTGTATGGAATTTTGGTTTATCAATCGATGATATTCAAAGTTATTACTATGTCCGCCTGAACAATGGCATTAACAGCCATCTTTTAAGATACTGGGATTGTAATTATCTGTCAGGTTCAACAATGTACGATATAAACTGGCATATTGCCAATGTTAACGGTGCAATTCTCTCTGCATCGGTACCATATAATATTTACCAGTTTATCTATTCATGGAACACAGGTGCGACGGGCAGTTCATTGAGCCTGCTACCGGCTCAGACGAGTACTTATCATCTGAATGCTTGGGATGGCATCAGTACTTGTAGTGACAGCATCATCATCACAGTAATAAACTCCCCTGTTCTGCCTGATACACTCCTACTTTGCAATACCCCGGTTTACATCCTTAATGCCGGCAATGGATTTACAACTTATCACTGGAGCAACGGATACACTGGCCAGTCGTTCAGCGCAACCCTGACAGGCAGTTATTCCGTGACAGTTACCGGGCAAGGTTGTACATTTAATCATACAAGTTACCTGAATTTTCTCAGTTCAAACATCATTGAAGGAGACACCGTCATTTGCAACGGTAACAGCATAACACTTCACAGCAGTCCGGCAGGTTCTTCAGGCTATTACTGGAATTCAGGCCAGACGAGCCAGAATATTACGGTAACTCCGGCATATACGACATTATATGTGCTTACCACTTACAATTCACTGAATACCTGTAATGACAGCGTATTGGTATATGTTACCAATCCAATAAACAGTGACCTGCCTGCCACTGATTTCGCCTGTAATACCAACTCAATTACCCTAAGTGTTCCGAATCAGATCTATGTCTCTTACCTCTGGAGCAACGGTGCTTCAACACCTGTCATCACTATCTCCGGTTCCGGGCTTTATATTGTTACGGTCACTGATGTGATGGGATGCTCAAGAAGCGATTCTACACTGGTTACCATGTATAATATTGATATTGTTCAGAATGATACTACAACTTGTTCAGGGCTTCCCATCACATTGCATGCAAATGCCAACAACCCCTCAATTCTATGGTCTGATGGAATGACAGGCTCGTCAATCACTGTGAACCCGGCTACAACAACCACTTATTCCGCCACTCTGACCAGCGGATCCAATACCTGTTCCGACCAGGTGACAATTTTTGTCGGACCTCCCATTAACCTGAATTTCCAGGATTCGGTATTTACCTGTAACGAGTCCTTCATTTCGCTTGATGCTGCCTCACCAAGTGCAACGTATCACTGGAACAACGGGGCAACTACCCCTTCCATTCAGGTAACAAATTCAGGAATGTATTCAGTGTCGGTCACCAACTCTGCCGGATGTACTGCAACAGCCCAGAGTGTTGTTAGCGTTATTAATGTCAATATTACAGCAAGCGCTGATAATATCTGTGCTGACAGTCTCATTATCATCAGTACCAATTCCAGCGGCTACACATATCACTGGAGCAATGGCGCTGTTGACCCTGTTATTTTCGTTACACCCTCCATGTCCACAGTTTATTTCGTAACGGTTACCGATGGTTATAGTTCATGTATTTATTCCCAGCCCATAGTTGTAATCCCCGTCAATACCGGCCTGATTTACGGGCCAACCGTTGTATATGCAGATACTACTGTGACATATTATGTTAATCCTCATGCCGGATCTACCTATTCATGGTATATTTCGGGAGGGTTGTACACTGCTTCGTTCATTGACAGCATTACTATCCATTGGGGTATCGGAGATACTGGTTATGTTGCAGTTGTCGAAACCAATATCTATGGTTGTACCGGCCCCCTTGTCGAATTATATGTTCATATTCATTTCCATCAGGGAGTTCCTGAATATTTCACTACCAATCAATTCAGAGTTATTCCAAATCCTTTTAATGATGAAGCTCTGATTATGCTTCCCGAAGACGACAGGAACGGTATTATCAGAATATATGATATTACCGGAAAATTGATACTTGAAATTCAGGAATCAAACCGGGACGGAATCATTTTACATGGAAACAAAATTCCCCGGGGAGTCTTTATTATCAGGCACAGCGGTAAAAATTCCTTCTATCAGAAGATGATCAGGTATTAGAGTCTTCATAATGACGATCTATAAGCCTACAACCCAAACTGAACGAACCCGAACCAAACAAGAAATCACAAATCTCAAAATACAAATAACAAATAAATATCAATCAACAAAATAACAAATTCAAAGACGTTCATTTCGTATTTGAAATTTTGACATTGTTTATTATTTGTTTTTTGTGATTTGTTTTTTAGAATTTTTTGCCAAAAAGCGTCAAGATTTCAGAAATAAAATACTAAAGGTCTGAGTAGTTACTAAATAATTTATTCATTATAAGTATTTTATTGATAATAATCACATTATATCAATGAGAAAAATATCAATTCCCAAAATATTTCGCCTCACAGTTTTATATGTCCCGGTTTTATTAATACTTCACTCTTGCCAGACTTATAATTACAGACATAATTATAAAAATGTAAATGCATTAATTCACAGTTCTGATTCATTGCAAACAAAACCTTTCCTTAAAGCTCACATGAAAAACGGGGATGTATGTATATTTCAGGATAAATGGGAAGTGAATGAAACTAAGGAACAGGTGAGCGGATATGCCACCAGGTATGACTTTAACAGGTCAAAAACATATGAGGGAAGCATTTTGATTCCGGCAGACAGTGTTGCCATTTTTGAAACCAATATCAAACCTGAAAATCCTGAAAGCTCCAGGATTGCATCATTATGCATTATTACAGGTATTGATGTTATCATGGGTGTCTATTGCATTTTGAATCCAAAGGCATGTTTCGGATCCTGCCCTACCTTTT